>JAWAOK010000016.1:0-23736 GCA_038894875.1 Candidatus Nezhaarchaeales archaeon | reverse complement strand
CTTCCCCGCAGCGTCGCCGGCGGGCCTAGGCTAGGTCGACGAACCCTAAAATACCTCAGCCGCCGAGCTGAGTTGGGCGATGAAGAGGGCAGGTATTGACGAGCGGTGAGTGATGACACCAGAGCCGAGCCCACGCCCTGCCCCGTTCGGATAGAGGGCCCAAGCCCAGGCCCGCGAGCCGCCACTAGTGCGGCATAGTGCTAAGTAGTGGGAAGGCTATCGCGAAGTTGACTAGCAGCGAGAGGGCGGCGAACCTCACCGTTATCGAGTGGAAGGACTTAGTGGTGACCCTGTACCCCTCCTTCTCAATGAGCGTCCACACTACGTACAGCGCCGGGGCGCTGACCACAGTCGCCTCACTAGCTAGGGTCGAGGCCCAGGCCACGGACCAGTAGTAGGGCCACGCATCTAGGCCGTTCGCGAGCGAGAGCTCCCTCAGCGTATAGAACATGGCTAAGTTGTACGCGTCGAATTGAACTATGGAGGCCACGCCAGCCGAGAGCCAGTATAGCGCCGGGACCCCCGTCCTGACGTCAAGCAGGAGGGGCTGCATGGACCTCGCTAGCGCGTCTATGTGCCCCGCCCTCTCTATGCAACCCACGAGTATGAAGAGGGACGCATAGTACAGCAGGGCCCTCCACTCGAGCCTCCCCAACACCTCCTCAAACGGCGGCACGCCCCTCAGCCAGCCCGCCTTCCTCAGGAGCTCCATGGAGCAGGCCATTACCAGGGCCCCCGAGAGCGCTATTGCCCCGAGCGGGGCCCCGATCGCCTTCCTCAGGCTCATTAGGACGACTATCCCCACGAAGAAGAGCAGGGAGACCTTCAGCGCCCCCCCGCCCTGCCCGGGGGCCTCGAGCGCGGGGGCCAGGGGCCCGGCGTCCACCCCGTCCCCCCACCTCATCAACTTACTGAAGTAGATCGCCAGCACTATCACGAAGGTGGCCAGTAGTACGAAGAATGAGCCGGGCCTGCCCCTAAAGATTACGAAGTCTATGAACTCGGCCCCCGCAACTGAGTGAAGCATCTGGGGCGTTATGTCCCCGAGCAGGAGGCCGACCCCCATGAAGTTAGCCGCCAGCCCGACTAAGACCGTCGGTAGGAGCGGGTCGACTTTGGCGAGCCTGCACAGCCTCATTACTATGGGGCAGAAGAGGAGGACTACGAGGACGTTGTCGACGAACATGGTCACTATCCCCGCGGCGAACGCTAGGGCGAAGAGGGCGTGCCTCAGCGACCTAGTGCGCTTAAGTACGGCAGACGCCAGGGCCTCCGGCATCTTCGCCGCCACTAAGTACGTGCTCGCTATCCACAGGCCCGCTAGGATGGCCAGTACGTTCCAGTCGATGAGGCTGAAGGCCTCGAGCGGCGACACCACACCCAGGAGCAGCATCGCCACGACTCCAACACCGCCTATGACGCTGCGCTCTATCGGCCCCCATATCATCAGCCCTATGGTAGCTAGGAAGAGGGCCAGTGCCAGCAGCTCAGTCAAGGCAGCTCACTCTATTGGCAGCTCGTATAGTCGGCGCCACCCAGTCGTCCAGCATCATCCTAATAAGCCTTGCAGCGCGCTCTTAACTCCCCCAAGCCGCCGCGGCCCGTCCTCGCGCCGCGACACTAACCTTTTGTAGGGCCCCTCATGTTAGCTGCGCTAGCGCCATACGACCGCCGTGGGGCCCATGAGGATAGCCTTCATTACTACAGAGTACCCGCCGGTCGTCTACGGGGGCCTCGGGGTATACTCAGAGGCCATCGCCACCCGCCTCAGTAGGCTGGGGCACGAGGTCCACGTATTCACCATCAACCCCCTCGGCCTACCTAAGTACGCGCTGCAGGGGGGCGTGCACGTACATAGGCTGAGGCCCTTCGACTCCTCCTCGCCGCTCAGGGCGATAGTTAACGACGAGCTGAGGGCGTGGGGCCCTGGCTTTAAGTACTTCAACGACATCTTTACCTTCAACCTGTCCGCCGCGCTGTCGATCATCAGCGAGGGGGTCGAGTTCGACGTCGTGGCGGTGCACGACTGGCTCTCCTCCGTAGTCGGGATGGTGGTCAAGGACGAGGCCCCCCGCACGCCGCTGGTCTTCCACATCCACTCGACGGAGAGGGGGAGGAACTTGGGGGCGGGGTCGCCCACGGTCTCTAGGCTCGAGCTCGCGTGCGCTGAGAAGGCGGACGCCATAGTCGCAGTTTCGTACGCCTTGAGGGACTACGACCTGGCCCCCCAGGGCTTCCCGCTGAGTAAGGTGCACGTAGTGTGGAACGGCGTGGACCCGGAAGCCTACTCCCCGCGTAGGGTGCCTAGGGAGGAGGCCGCCTCAGTTAGGCGGAGGTACGGAGCCGCCGAGGACCCCCTCATACTCTTCATCGGCAGGCTAGTTAAGGTGAAGGGCGTCGACAAGCTGATAGAGTCAATGAAGTACGTAGTGAGGGACTACCCCAAGAGCAAGCTAGTCGTGGTCGGCGTGGGGGACCTATACCCGTACCTCGTCGACCTAGCTAATAGGCTTGGGCTGAGCCCCAACGTGACGTTCGTCAACTCCTTCCTCTCCGAGGGGGAGAAGGTCGCGCTCTACGCTGCGTGCGACGTGGCCGTCTTCCCCAGCCTCTACGAGCCCTTCGGCATAGTCGCCCTAGAGGCGATGGCGATGGAGAAGCCGCTCGTCGTCGGGGCCAGCGGCTGCAGTGGCCTCCGCGAGATCGTGATCCCGTCTGGCGCCCGTCAGTGCGGCGTCCACGTAAACCCCCACGACCCTAAGGATATCGCCTGGGGGATCCAGGCAGTCCTCTCTAGCCAGGACAGGGGCAGGTGGATGGGGGTTAACGGCAGGAGGAGGGTCTTGGAGGAGTTTACTTGGGACCGAGCCGCCTCGAGGACCCTGGACGTCTATAAGTCGCTTGCCTCGTAGAGTCAGCCAGCGACCCTAGGCCTCCACGGGCCTCTGAAGTACTCCCTCAGCACCCGGCGGTACACGCCCTCAGTCCTCTCGGCTATGCGGTCCCAGGAGTAGGCCTCGCGGACGCGCCTAAGCGCCCTCTCCCCCATCCTCCTGGCCTCCTCCTTACTTTCAAGCAGGCGCTCAATGGCTAGGCTGAGCTCGTGGGCCCTGCCGCTAGGCACTTTAATTCCATTGAGGCCGTCGACCACGAGCTCCGACAGGCCCCCCACGTCCGACACCACCACTGGCTTCCCTGCAGCCATCGCCTCTAGGGCGACTATGCCGAAGGGCTCGTAGAGGCTGGGGAAGACGGCCACGTCGCACGCAGCGTAGAGCTCGCTTAGCTCAAGGTCGTCAATGAAGCTAGTGAAGTAGAACTTGTGGGCTAGCCCGGAGCTCTGCACTTTATCCATGAGCTCCTTGCGCAGGGGCCCCTCGCCGACTAAGACAAACTTCACGTCCCACCTCCTAGACAGGAGCTCCAGGGCCGCGTCCACTAGCACGTGGGGGCCCTTCTCATATACCATCCTCCCGACGAAGAGGACTATGCTCTCCCAGTCCTCGGCATACCTCCTCCTAACTTCGCGAAGCCTCTCTGGCCAGAGCGGCTTCGTCGCGCCCACTCCATTGGGAATTACGTCGATCTTGTCCTCGGGCACCCCGAGCGAGGCCGTGAGCTCCATCTTCATGTAATTGCTGCACACCACGACCCTCCAGCTCTCGTAAGTCAGCCACCACTCAACTTCATGTATGTGCCTCTGGAGTGGGTCGCGCAGGCTGCCCCCCCTCCTACCGAACTCTGTTGAGTGTATGGTAGCTATGAGCGGCCTCCTAAGCAGGTGCTTTAGCGTTACCCCGGCCACGGCAGTGAGCCAGTCGTGAGCATGAATTATTGAGCAGTCCCCGACCTCCTCCAAAGCCGCCTTGACCATTTTAAAGTTAAACTGGTGGACCCAGGAGGCGAAGTCCGGCGACGCTAGGCCATGGCTCATCACCCTCACTACCTCCAGGCCCTCCTCGAACTCCCTCTCCGGGGCCTCCGGGTGGTCTAGGGTGACCACCGCCACCTCCACCCCCCTCTTCGCTAGGCTCCTCGACAGCCAGTAGACGTGGCGGGCTAGCCCTCCCACGATCCTCGGCGGATACTCCCAGCTAAGCATTAGGACCCTCACCTCCCTAAGTACCCCCCGACTATGTCGACTGCCTCCTCAGCCCCCTCAGCAATCCTGACCCTGTCGCTGGGCACCTTGTACTCACCCATCGCCCTCGCCGCCACCTCCCTGCTCCTAGCTATCACTAAGTCTGAGTGGTGCAGCGCCAGCAGCTCCAGCCCCCTGATGCTTAAGTTCAGCAGCCCCGCCTCCCTAGACCTCATGCTCTCGACGCTACATAGCGAGGTCACGAGCGGCCTCCTTAGGCAGCTCTTCATCAAGCAGCCCAGCAGCCCGCCGGTCCACTCGTGGGAGTATAAGGCCGCGATCTCGCGCGGGTCGAGCGCCTCGTGAATCAGCCTCGACGCCACCCTAGCGAAGTCGGGCAGGGCCGTTAGGACGCTAGTTACTACGTTCATCCTCTCCCTCACCGTTAGGGCCACGGAGTAGTACGAGACCCCCCCGAGGTGGAGCTCCCCCTCAGCGCTAGACGGGTGGAGCACTGCCACTCTGAAGCCCCGTCGGGCCAGCCCCTCGGCCTCCCTCCTGACTAAGGAGCCCACTAAGTCGTCGCCGACGCTCCAGGTGAGGACGAGCACTAAGGGGCCCCTCTTCATAGCCATTAGCTATTTATCGATATGGCGAAGAGCTGCCCCTTGTAAGTCAGGAAGTAGCGCCCGCCGGCCTCACGGAGGTAGTCCAGCTCCACGCACCTCCTCACCACCTCGCTCACCTCCTCCCAGCTCATCGGCTGGACCAGCCTGACTAAGTCCTCCATCTTAATCGACGTCTCGTGGCTGGTCGCAGACATCAGGTGCATGACTGATATCACCCTATGCATCTTAGAGCCCTCAGCCAACCCTCCCCCCTCCGCTAAAGTAATCTATGTACGGGTCGCACCAGTGGCTCCAGTACTGGGCGAAGTTCTTCACTGGGACTGGATTTAAGGACTCCTCCCCCCTCGGGTGGGGGTTCCTGCCGAGCGGCAGGCTGAAGAGCTCGCTAGCGTAGCCCACGGCCCCCTCAGCTACCATGTGGTCTAGGTTGTTGACCAGCACTCCGTAGACGTCCATGCCTAGGGCCTCCATGAGCTCCATTAAGTACGGCGTGTCCCTGGGCCACACGACTGGCCCGTGGTACTCCAAGTCCCCTAGGTACGGCCTGGCCTCGTCCTTCCTCACTAGTACGCCGAAGACCTCCCAGCCGTCGCCCAGCTCCACGAGCCTCCTCCTCACCAATAGCTGCTCCACGTCCCTCCAGGCCCCCCGCAGCTCCTCCTTACCGTACACTACACCCTTTAGGGCGGCCAGCGCCACTACGCCCATGGAGCTCTTCGTCCCATCCACTAACCCGGCCACCGGCTCGACGGTCATCGGCGGCAGCCCCCCTCCGGCGTCGAACCACTTCCTATAGCCGTCCAGCAGCTCTTCCCTCAGCTCAACCACCTCCCTCTGAATCTTGAGGCCGCCCCCCTCGAGCGCCCTCGCCAATCTGCTCAGTGCCTCTATGAAGAGCGCATTCACCTCCACTAGCGCGAATTGCCCGTCGGGAGGGACGAGATTCCTCCAGCCCCACGGAAGCCTGGTCGGCCACCTCCCCCCACCTTCGACCGGATACAGCACGTCTATCCACGATGAGTTGGCTTTGCAAAGCACCAGGCCCTCGTGCAGGCGGCAGCCCGAGAACTCCCTCCCGGCCCTCAGGGCCTCGCACACCCTCACTGCCAGCTTGCTGGCGTCCCTCGCGAGCCCCCTATCGCCCACCCTCTCGCTCAAGAGGGCTGAGACGTTAATTAACTGAGGGAGGGCGACGCTCGAGTAGCCCCCCTCCGTCACTAGTACCCTAAGGCCCTCCATCTTGTACGCAAGCCCAAGCAGCTCCCTAACTAGGCCCACTAGCCACTTGGACAGCCCCAGGACCTCTACGTACGTGCGCACGTTCCACCTAAGCCCCTCGAGCAGGTCGCTCGCCCAGATCCTCCTGAACCACATGGACCCGGCCTCTGGCGCCACGAGTAAGTTGATTGGGGAGCCGAAGCCCAGCAGCCTATCGATCCTGAGCAATATGGCCTCTCGGACTCGGGGAGGGGCCTTGAGGAGCTCGGCCGCCCTCGCCCTCCTCTCAACGTCTACCTTGAGGCCTCTGTACCTAACCTCAGGGAGGGGCACCTCAATCCTCAGGGCCCCGCTGCTGGACGATAGGGCCGCCGGCATGTACACCCTGCGGACGTGCCTCACGAAGACCACCTTGCCGTCCTCAATGGCCCTAAAGCCATCGCCCAGCTTGTACACCCAGTCTAGGGAGACCTCCAGCCTCTGCGCCTCGTCGAACCCAGTTACGCTAATCCTTAGTGGGGCGCCGCTCGAAGACGCGCTCAGGACCCCCTTCTCTAGGCGCACGTCGTAGCTCGGCGCCTCGGCCGCCTCCGCCCTCCTCACGTCCAGTAGCGGCGCGAAGATCGTGGGCCTCGATGCGCGCGCGCTGAGGACCCCGGCCCCCCTCGTCATAGCTATCGAGATGGACACCTCGTAGTGCTCCCCCCTCTCGTCTACGTAGACGTAGTTAGCTGAGTCCCTCCAGGCCCTCACGGCCAGCGGCCTCAGCTCCTCAGCGTCCGCTGGCTTGTAGTATAGGGCGTCGAGCAACTTGTATATCTCCCCGCGCACGGGGCCCGCGAGGAGGCCCTGCCAAGAGAAGTCCCTGTTGCCCCCGTGCAGCACCCCCACTGGGCTGGGCACGGGGGCGTCGAAGGTGGACGTAGAGTACTCGAGGAGGGGGCACTTCAGCAGCACCTGCTTATTCCTAGCGAACCCCCAGTCCGGGTTCTCGCTGGTATCTAGCTCAGCGCAAGCCTCATACCTCTTGGTCACCCTAATTTTCAATAGCCCAGCCCCAACGTCGACATAATTGGCCCCTTGCCCGCTTATATCCTTTAATCAATGTCGCTTTGGCTGGATTAGGGGGCGGCTTGGCCCGCGTAGGCCCCCTCCATTACTCTAACCGCCCTCTCGACGCACCCCCTAGCCCCGCGCCTCACCGCCTCGTCGACCTCGTCCGCGAGCCCCCTCCACAGCACCACGTCCCTGATCCACCTCTGCACGTCCCCCCTAAGCAGGTGCACCTCTGCCGCCTTCCTATCGATAGACCTGAGGCACCTCAGGACCTCCCACAAGCTCCTCGCCTCGACGAGGGCCTCGCCCTGCCTAAATTTGAATGAATACCTGGGGGTGGCCCTCAGCCTCCACGAGTACCTCTCCACTCCGCTCACGTACTCCCTCAGGACCTCGGCGGAAAGTATGGATAGCAGCGACATGTAGCTCGTGTAGGCCTCTAGGCTACTCTTGAAGGGGCTGAAGTACGTATGGACCTCCCCAGAGGGCCCGGTCTTGTTCGACATGTAATAGAAGTGGTCGCTTATGCCGAAGAGCCTCCACTGCCTAAGGTGCGCCCCCCCGACGGCCCTCGCGTACATCCCCAGCCTCTCGTAGGCCTCGAGCGCCCTCGCCTGGAGCTCAGAGCCCAGCCAGGCGCTGGCATCCTTCTCTACATCGGCCCAGCTTATGGTGTCCCAGGGCGGCACGTCGTAAGTGCCGACCGGCCCGTGCCTATCGATGGCCTCTGAAGGAGTTATGGCCTCCACCCCCGCGCCCCTCAGCTCCCTCGGGAGCCACCTCAGGAACTCTAAGATGCCCGTCTCTGGCTGGTGGTGCTCCCCGAAGGTCTCTATGTCCATGGCTATGAACACGAGGTCCCCCGGGCTCTTGAGAATCCAGCTGACGTACTTGTCTGCAGTCAGTGGGTACTGGTCCCACGAGCGGTTGGAGAACCTAAAGGCTACGTCGTCGCTCAGCCTATAGTTCCTCAGGAGGAGCTTGAGCGGGCATCCGTAAGCGGAGTAGACGTAGTTAGGGCTCCTCCACGCTAGCACCCTCTCAACGCCCTCGGTTAGGCAGGCGTCGAAGCCCATCCTCCAGAGGAGCGCCCCAATGTCGTTATTGTACATGAACTCCGTGGCCTCGGCCACCCTAGGCCTGAGTCCGAACTCCTCCTCAATTGCCCTCCTGCCCTCCTCGACCTGCTCGCCGAACTCCCCCAGGTCCGACAGTAGGGGCGAGACGCTGTGGTAGTAGGCCTGGGCAATTAGCTCGCACCCCCCGGCCTCGACCGCCTCCCTGAGGAGCTCCGCGACCTCGCCCCCATACCTCTTGGCCTGCTCTAGCCAGGGGCCGCTTATGCTAAAGGAGACCCTGAACCCCTGGCCCCTCACCGCATCCAAGATTATCTTGAGCGCTTGGACGTAGCACCTCGCCGCGGCCCTCCTAAAGACCAGCTCGTCCAGCTCCCTATCGTAGAGCCCCTCGACGCCCAGCTCGGCGTAGCTAGCCAGTGTGCTCGGGCCGTAGGGCTTGAGCCTCGCCGGCTGGTGCGCCTCGAGTACAATGACTACCTCCCTAACCATCGCCACCCCTTACAAGGCAAGCATATAAATGCCTCCCTTGGCCCTTAAGCTAAAGGCAGGTGCGCTAGCGCTTGACCGGCTACGTCCCGAGGGATAAGTGGAGGCGGGCGGTCATCAGCGTGACCCCCGACTTGGCACTGGACACTGGCTACACTTACGCCGGCGGGCTGGGGGTCCTCGAGGGGGACAAGTTCTACGCGGCATCCAACCTAGGTCTAGACTACAGGGTGTGCACGCTGCTCTATAGGAACGGCTACGTGGACTACGACTTCGACAAGGAGGGCAACCCCGTGCCCAAGCCGCAGCCTCAGCCGAAGGAGTTCCTGGACAGGCTCAGGGAGGTGGACAAGTTTAAGGTGAGGCTGAGGAGCGAGGAGGTCGAGGTCCAGGTACTTGAGTACCTCGAGGGGACCGCTAGGGCGCTGTTCTTCAACCCCACGTCCCCCGAGTGGGCCGCTAGACTGGTCGATAGGCTGTACATAGAGGAGGGCGCTGAGGCGCGCTTCTACAAGTACATGCTCCTCGCTAGGGCCTCTGAGGGCTGCATCCGCAGGAACATCCCCTTCGATGATATAGAGTACATCGACCTCCAAGAGTCCTACGCGGCCCTCCTCCCGCTGTTCCTAAGGATCCCCGGCAAGTACAGGCTGGTGATACACACGGCCGGGCCCTGGGGGCACCCCACCTTCCCGCGCGACCTCTTTAGGAGGGAGTTCGGCTACACGCTGGTCGACTCAGACGTAGTGCTGACGGAGCTGGGCCTCTCGATGGTTAGGCAGGCCTTCGCGGTGTCGGCGAAGCACCTGGACGTGCTGCTGAAGGTATTTCCCCACCATAGCGAGAAGCTTTCCTACGTTACCAATGGCATAAACTTGGAGAGGTGGATGAGCGAGGACCTAAGGGCCAAGTACGAGAACCACGAGCTAAACTTAGACGCATTCATAGAGGCTAGGTGCAGGCTTAAGGAGCGCCTAATTAAGTACCTGAGGGGCATTAAGGACGTGGACCTAGACGGCAAGTTCATAGCCGTGTGGGCCAGGAGGATCGTCCCCTACAAGAGGCCTGAGTTCGCGGCTAAGCTAGCCACGGACTTGAAGGACATGCCTGTGGTCCTAGTCGTGGGCGGCAAGTCCCACCCCCACGACCGCCTGGGGCTTGAGTACATGAGGCTGCTCATGAAGCTGCATCGTGAAGTGGAGAACTTTATATACGTACCGAACTACACGGTGGACGTTGCGAAGGTCCTCCTGAGCGGGGCGGACCTCCTCCTCTTCTCCCCCTTCTCCGGCTGGGAGGCCTGCGGCACTAGCTACATGAAGGCCGCTGTAAATGGCGTCCCTACCCTCGCCTCAAAGGACGGGGGCGTCATAGAGTTCGTCGTCGATCGCGTGAGCGGCTGGCTCTTCGGTGAGGACATTAGGACGCTAATCGACTACTACAGCGACGAGGCCAGGAAGATAAATGAGAGAGAGTACTTAGAGTTCCGCGACTCATTCCTCAAGATACTTGAGTCCTACTCAAGCAACCCGGAGGGATACTACAAGGTGGGGCTGAACGCGCTAAGGACCTTCGCATCGCGCGCAAACATGGAGCGAGTCCTTAGGGAGTACTACCCGGGCTTGATAAAGGTGGTCGCTTAAGTGGCGCTGGCGCGCTCTATTCGGGGCGCGGGGCCTCCCTCTGCACGAACAAAAACCCCCTTTACCCTTCGTCAATCTAAGCTTTTATATTTGTCATGAGCCCCTCCTTGCTTAAGTAAAGCTTATATCTCAGTCGCCCTCCACGCCACAGCAAAATAGCGCCTAAAGGGGGCCGGGGGCTATGGAGGCTCAAGAGGTCGCGGAGGTGCTAAAGCAGAGGCTGAGCGAGGGGGACTTCAGGAAGCTGATGGCGATAAAGAGCCACGAGGTGCACCGCTTCATTGCCATGTGCACTGAGCTCTGCGACCCGGACGAGGTGTTCATCTGCAGCGACACCCCAGATGAGCTCGCCCAAATCAAGCACATGGCCATTGCCAGCGGTGAGGAGAGCGCCGCCTTAGCTACGCCCGGCCACACCTTCCACTTCGACGGTCCCTACGACCAGGGGAGGGACCGCCGCGTGACTAAGTTCCTCGTCCCCAAGGGGGACTACCTAGACCCCGCCATAAATCAGATCGATAGGGATGAGGGGCTTAGGGAGATCATGAGCCTCCTCAGGGGCTCCATGAGGGGGAAGACCATGATCGTGCGCTTCCTAACCCTCGGCCCCCACAGGTCGGTCTTCACTATCCCCTGCATAGAGTGCACTGACTCATGGTACGTAGCCCACGCAGTGAGCCTGCTCTACCGCAGCGGCTATGGGGCCTTCCTCGAGCTCGACCCTAACGCTGAGATATTCAAGACCCTGCACTCCTGCGGCAGGGTGGACGAGAGGAAGGTTAGCATTGACTATGATAAGAAGCGCATATACATTGACTACGTGACCAATACCGTATACTCCGTAAACACGCAGTATGCGGGCAACTCGGTGGGCTTTAAGAAGCTCGCGCTGCGCCTAGCCATCCGCAAGGCCCACAGGGAGGGGTGGCTAGCTGAGCACTTCATGATAATTGGGGTCCACGGGCCTGGCGGTAGGAAGACTTACATAGCCGGCGCCTTCCCGAGCGGGTGCGGCAAGACGTCTACAGCAATGCTCCCCGGGGAGACTATCTTCGCCGACGACATAGCCTACGTCCGCAATATTGACGGCGTCTGCCGCGCCGTAAATCCGGAGGCGGGCATCTTCGGGGTGCTCAAGGACATAAACCCAGTCGACGACCCCCTCCTCTTCAAAGTGCTGACCAGCCCGGGGGAGGTAATCTTCACCAACGTCCTCGTCAAGGACGCCAAGCCCTGGTGGCTCGGCATGGGCTGCCCCCTCCCAGACGAAGGGATCAACTTCATCGGCAAGTGGCGCAGGGGGGATAGGGCTCCTAACGGTGCGGAGGTCCCCCCAGCTAGCGAGAACGCCCGCTTCATAGTATCGCTCAAGTCGCTACCCAACTGCGACCCCGAGGTAGACAACCCCCTCGGCGTAGAGATAGGGGCCATAATCTATGGCGGGCGCGACTACAGGGCCTACGTACCGGTGCAGCAAGGGTACAGCTGGGAGCACGGCATCATAGCCTACGGCGCCTCCCTAGAGACTGAGACCACCTTCGCGATAGTCGAAGAGCAGGGCAGGTACGAGATCAACGTGATGAGCATACAGGACTTCATCTCCATACCCCTCGGCCAGTACATCAGGAACTACCTAGAGTTCGGCAGGAGGCTTAGGAAGCAGCCCCCAATCTTCGGCGTCAACTACTTCTTGAGGGACCTGAAGACTGGAAGCTTCCTAAACAACCGCCGCGATAAACACGTATGGATAAAGTGGATAGAGCTTCGCGTCCATAACGACGTGGGGGCGATAGAGACTCCCACCGGCCTAATCCCAAGGTATGAAGACCTAGCCCGGCTCTTCAAGCAAGTGCTGGGGAAGGAGTACAGCTGGGAGGACTACGTAAGGCAGTTTACGATAAGGGTACCCGAGAACCTACGTAAGATTGAGAGGGTGAAGCAGTTCTGGATGACGAAGGTGATAGACGCCCCGAGGGAGGTCTTCCAAGTGCTGGATGAGCAGGCCCAGCGCTTAATTGAGGCTAGGGGGCGCTTCGGCGACTACATACCGCCAGATAAGTTTGAGGGGGGCGCTTAGCCGATTCGCTCTTTTAACTGCCGCGCCGTAAGCTAGTAGGCTTGCGCTGGAAGTCGCTTAGGCAGCCTCGAGACGCTCGGCCCTCGGCACCGCTGCACCCCCTAGCCTTACTCGTCCTCCTCCTATTACTCACCATATTGGCGCTCGGGCCCGCGCGAGCCTCGACCCCCTCCATTGAGCTCATCGGGGCCGCCTGGGACCGCTTCAACTTAAGCGTCTACATCCTTGCAGACTCGGTGCCGAGCGAGTACATCGACGCAGTAAGGGAGGCGTTTAGGGTGTGGGACTCAGCCCTCGAGGCCTTCGGAAACAGCTACGGGTACCGGTACTTGTCTAACTTCAACTTCAGCATCCGCATCGTCTGCCTCCCCCCTAAAGCGTACGACATCCTCGTCAACTTCACCCTCAGCCCGTCGCCATCAGGAGAGCTCGGGAGGGCCACGATATACTATCGCGATGGGAGGGTGGAGTGGGTGGACATAGTACTCCACCTATACTACGGGGCGACCATGCTTGGGCCGGGCGACGTCTATAACATCGCCCTCCACGAGATCGGCCACGCGCTGGGGCTTGGGCACACTGAGAGCAGAGAGTCGGAGAACGGCCCCGAGCTAATGTACCCAATGTACCCATACAGCACCGGAGCCTCTACGAGGGTGACGCCCACGACCCTGGACGCCTACGGAGTCGCCGTAGCCCACGAGTGGGCTGTGGTCGGCCGCTTCTCGAAGCCGAGCCGCACCACCGCCTACCTGCCTCCAGGAGTGCCGTATCGTATGCTGCTCTTCCACAAGGTCACCGTGAAGTCCCCCTACGGCAGTGCCTACGGAGGGGGGTGGTACTTAGAGGGCTCTGAAGTTAAGGTGGGCGTCGAGGAGACCGTAGTCTCCCTCGGCGAGAGGGAGAGGGCGGTCTTCATTGGATGGGCTGGCATCCCGTCCTCCGACCCCTCAATAACTATAGTAGTGGATAGGGACTACGAGATCGAGGCCCTGTGGAAGCTCCAGTACTACGTTGAGATAGTGACGCCATTCTCGAGGGCCACCGCAACGTCTGGCTGGTACGACGCCGGCTCAGTGATAGAGGTGGGGCTGGAGGACTACCTCATCCCCTTGGGGAACGCGACGCGCAGGGTCTTCGTTAAGTGGGCGGGCGACGTCGAGAGCCCCGAGAGGGTAGTGGTCGTGAGCGTAGATAGGCCGCTGACGCTAACAGCCTCCTGGAAGACCCAGTACTACGTTGAAGTGAGCCCGGGCTACGGCAGCGCGAGCATTGAGAGCGGCTGGTACGACGAGGGGCTCGAGGCGCTCCTCTACGTCCACGACGTACTGATTTACTGCGGTAACGGCACTAGGTGGCTCTTTAAGCATTGGATAATTAATGGAGCCCCCTACGAGGGCGCCTCGGTGAGGCTTAGGTTCGATAAGCCGTACGTAATTAGTGCGCGCTGGATTAGGGAATACGAGGTCTCAATCCAACTGCTGGACCTAGACCTCAGTGAAGTTAACGGCACGGCCCTCCTGTCCAGTGGCGAGGGCGACGTCCTTGCGGAGGGCGGGTCCCTCCTCTGGCTCCGCGAGGGGGAGTGGAGGGTGGGTAGGGTCGCTTACATAGAGCTGCCGCGCGTAAGCGCCCTCTCGCCCGAGCCCAGCCCCCTGAGATTAGAGGCCGAGCCCCTAGAGGCGCTCGTGGATGTACTGGGGCCCGGGCCCATCATCATTAGGCTCGCTGTGAGCAGGGTGGACGTGTACGTCAGAGACATCCTCGGCATCCCCTGCCCCCTCGTCACTATTAACTTGGGCGGCCTTGTGAACGCCACCTCGGACCTCCATGGCTTCGCCCTCTCCATAAGACTGCCCCGCGCTCCTCACGTCGCTAAGCTAGCCCTCGCAGGCCTGCCCCTGGGCTCCGTAGACATCGACGCGCGCGAGGGGGGAGCCGTAGTCGTGGTAGTTCCGCTGAGCATCTACACCGGGCTAATGATTTTGGCGGCCCTCGCCGTCACCCTAGCTGCCATTAGGAGGAGGGGCCGTGCCGGCCTCGGCCGGCCGCGCCTTAACTATCTACACCCGTCAGTCGAGCTGCTGAAGTTAATGAGTGCTGAGCCTCTGCACGCACTTAAGCCCCTTAGCTGCCTCTCCGCTTAGCCCCGTAGGCCCCCTTAACCTCCCCCCGTGGCCTATGCCTCACGTGAAGCACGTGCATCCATAGTGCCGTGGACGTCAATGCCATTGCCAGTAGCGTGAGCACAACTAAAGTGGGCGCGTCCAATTTCCCTCTGCAGTCGAGATATATTGACAAGCTGAGGCCTCTTTATCCCTTACCGACCATCGCTCCCCGCTTGCGCTTAAGTGAGACGAAGGCCTTAGCGCCTCTGGAAAGCTCGACGCTCCACTCTAGATGATTAGAGCCAGCTAGACTCACGCCGTAGCGCGACTGCCTGCGCATGCATAGCCTCCCTTCGGGCGCGCTGGCCAGGCTTAGGTTTAAGTGGGAAGGCCTGAGCCTAGGC
This sequence comes from Candidatus Nezhaarchaeales archaeon, assembly GCA_038894875.1. GTDB lineage: Archaea > Thermoproteota > Methanomethylicia > Nezhaarchaeales > B40-G2 > JAOAKM01. The sequence goes on along the minus strand of JAWAOK010000016.1, from coordinate 8,955 downwards.
GAGGGGCTCAGCCGAGGGGACGCGTAGCTAATGATCTCGCTAATCTTCGAGGACGAGCTCTACTCGCGGTTCTACCCGCTTGCCTACACGAGGCCCGTCTACGAGCTCAAGTGCGGGGCCTACGCCATAGCGGACAGGATAGCCCTCTCCTCAGGCGGCGGGCTGCGCGCGGCGTGTAGGCCGCAGTTAGCCAAGCTCGCGAGCAAGCTGAGGCCGGGCCTAAGGGTCAACGACCCCTCCTCAATAGACGACGACGTGCTGCTCGTCAACTCTAGGGCCGTCCCAACTGAGGCTAGCCTGTCTGAGCTAGCTAGGCGCGGGGTCCTCTGGACGAGGGGGGGCCAGCTGGTTGCCTGCCTACTTAAGGAGGCCGAGGCGAGGGAGCTCTGGGACTTAGTAGCGAGCGGGCGAGGGGGGGACCTAGTCCTCAGGCTTAGGGGGCTCGGCTTCGAGGCTAGGGAGGCCGAGGGGGTCGAGCTCCTCAAGGGCCCCTGGGACTTGGTTAGGCTAAGCCCGGAGCTGCTGGGCCGCGACTTAGCCAGCATGCCGCGCAGGGCCGGGGGCGTAGTGGAGGAGGGGGCCGTGGTCAAGGGGGAGCTGAGCAACTTAATAATTGAGGAGGGGGCCGTCGTGGAGCCGCTCTGCCTAATAGACCTGCGCAAGGGGCCGGTCTTCATAGGGAGTGGGAGCGTAGTCGAGTCCGGGTCCAGGGTGGAGGGGCCGGCCTACATAGGGAGGGGAGTGCTCGTGAGGGGGGCCTACGTCAGGAGTGGCTGCGTGATAGGGGACCACTGCCGCCTGGGCGGAGGGGGGGAGGTGGAGGCCTCAATACTGCACGGCTACGTAAACAAGTACCACTTGGGCTTCCTCGGCCACTCCTACGTCGGCGAGTGGGTCAACGTGGCGGCGGCCACCACAAACTCAGACCTGAAGAACACCTACGGGACCGTCAGAGTGGCCGCCCCGGGCGGCAGGGTCGACACGGGGATGACTAAGCTCGGCTGCTTCATAGGGGACCACGCCAAGACTAGCGTGGGCACCGCGATATACACTGGCGTCAAGGTGGGCGTGTGCTCTCACGTGCACGGCTTCGTGGTCCGCGGCGTCCCCTCCTTCACAATATGGGCCGAGAGCCTAGGCAGGAGGCCGGTCGAGCTGAGGCTGGAGGACGCCATAAAGATCGCTAGGAGGGTGAAGGAGCGCCGCGGGGCTGAGCTGAGTAGTGAGGAGGAGGAGGTGCTGAGGGCAGTCTTTAAGGAGACGGAGGGTGAGAGGGCCGAGGCGGGCGTAGTCAAGGGGGAGTTTAGGCTCTGAGCATCATATAAATCCGTGCTTAGAGAGCACCATCCTTAGCGTCTCAGCTATCGGCAGCTCCCCCCTCCTCAACTTATCTAGCTCCACCCAGGCGGCGTCCAGGACCTCCGGCGACGCCTTGACCCCCTTCGTCAGCGGCCTCCCCAGGAAGTCTATTATCACGTAGTGGTACTTCACCCTACCGCGCTCGTCCAGGACTATCTTGTCCACTACGTCGAGCAGCCTCTGGAGCTCCACCCTCACCCCAGTCTCCTCCTCGACCTCCCTCACGGCGGCAGCCTCCACCCTCTCCCCCAGCTCCACTAGGCCCCCCGGGACGGTCCAGAGCCCAGGGTCGGGGGGGTCTCGACGCTTAATTAGGAGTATGCGCCCCTCGTCAATGGCGATCACCCCGACCCCGACCCTCGGGGCCTCCGGGTAGTCCCTCCTCAAGCGAAGCCCCGTATACGCAGCCCTCCATAGGCTTATAAGCTCACGGCCCCCTCGAGCACCCGCTACGCTCGCGCCAACTCTCTAGCTCGATCGACCCGCCCTCGGCAGCGCGCCGTCCCTTAGCGGAGCGCCGGGCCCGCCCGAGCCGGCCCGAGGCCCTTAGCCCTGGGAGGGCGGCCCGCTGCCCAACGCCGCGGCCCTCCTTATGGACTCCGCCATTCTGACCGCGTCCCGCGTGGCCGCGACGTCGTGGGTCCTGACGAGGTCCGCTCCATTGAAGACGGCGATGGCGGTGGCTGAGAGGGAGCCGTATAGGCGGTCCTCCGGCCTCTCGTAGCCCAGGAGGGCCCCTATGAAGGACTTCCTAGATACCCCTATGCATATCGGCCTCCCCGTCTCGCGCCTCACCTCCGCGAGCCCGGCTATCACTTCACAGTCCCAGAGGTACCACGGGTACTCAGGCAGCCTGAAGAAGCCTATGGCTGGGTCTACTGCCACTAGCTCCTCGTCTATGCCCGCTAGCGCAGCTATGCGCAGGCTCTCCCGGAGGGCGTCCACCACCCTCCTGACCGGCCTCCCCCTCGCTGGCCCAGCCCCGCGGGCGCATACTATTACTGACGCGTGGTGGTCGGCCACCACCCTAGCCATGGCGGGGTCCCCCTTCAATCCGCTCACGTCATTGACTATCTCCGCCCCCGCCCTCAGGGCCGCCTCAGCCACTAGGCTGCTGGTCGTGTCGGCCGACACGGGCGCGTCCACGCTGTCCTTCACCGCCCTCACGGCCTCCACCATCCTCCTCCGCTCCTCCTCGAGGGGGATGGCAGTATTGAGGTAGGGGGCCGTGGACCTAGCGCCCACGTCTATGACGTCCGCCCCCTCCTCAACTAGCCTCACCGCGGCCTCGGCCACTTGATCGCGGCCCGTCCTGACTGAGCCCTTGTAGAAGGACTCGGGGCTGACGTTTATCACCCCCATTATCCTAACGGGTAGGCCGTCCCCCAGCTCCACCCTCGCTAGCCTGGCCCTAATCAAGCCCCCCACCCCCGCCCTCAGCTGAGCCGCGGCCGGCGAGCCAGTAGGTGGCCCCGCGGCTGCTCGGCCTAGCGAGGAAGACCTCACAGTCCGGCAGGGCCCCCCTCGCCTCCTCGAGCCTCTCCTCAGCCTCCTCCGCCTTAACTAGCCCGTAGACTGCGGGGCCCCAGCTGCTCTGCCCCACCCCCTTAATGCCGAGCGCCCTCATGGCCTCGACCGCCCTCAGCGAGTGCTCCGCGAACACCCCCCCTTGGACCTCGCTGAACGCCTCCCCGACCAGTGTTTGAAACTCAGCGAGGGCTAGGCTGAACGCCTCAAAGTCCCCCTCCAGGGCCGCGGGAATTAGCCTCATTAGCGCTACGTAGGCCGCCCTATAGGCCACCTGGGGCTTGGCGCTGAGGGCCTCGAACGCCTCCGCCTCCCTCCTCCCGCTCAGCCCCGCGCCCCTCGGGACGGCCGTAAGGAAGAGCCAGCCCTGGGGCAGGTCGCACCTAAACACGAGCGGGGGGACGCCCGTCCCCGCCCCCCTGCCCCCGTCCACGACCAGCCCCCCGCACTTAAAGGCGTAGACCCCCGCCCCAGACCTAGACCCCCTCCCAAGCACGCCAGCCGCCTCGACCGGGTCTACGTCCAGTCCGTAGGCCTTCGCTATGGCGCAAGCCACCGCCAGCGCCAGCTGAGTTGTTGAGCCCAGCCCGACGTGAGGAGGGGGCGCCCGCTCCACGACCAGCCTAGCGCCCGGCAGGCCGAGCCACCTCAGCGTAGCTAGGGCGAAGCGCTCCGCCTCCCCGGCCCTCACGCCCTCCACGCTCAGCCCCTCGGCCCCCTCGGCTAGGACCACTGTCGCCGGCTCCTCTATGGCGACCCCCACTGAGCCGTAGCGCCTGCCCTCGACGGCCGCCGGGGTGATGAAGCCTAAGTGGAGCCTCGCGGGCGCCCTGACGACCGCCCTCATCTAGACCCCTTAGAGGGCGCACACAGTAGCTGGGCAGCTCGGCGCCTCGGCCTCGACCCCCATCCCTACGTACAGCACTTGAGTGGGCTTGCTCCCGTAGCGGTACACCGTCACCCCCTTGCACTTGAGCTCGTAGGCGAGCATGAAGGCGCGCCTCACGTCCTCCACCGTGGCCTCCGGCCTCAGGTTCACCGTCTTAGCCACCGCATTGTCCACGTACTTCTGGAAGGCAGCCTGGACGCGCACGTGCCACTCGGGGTCTATCTCGAGGGCAGTCACGAAGAGCCTCCTCACGTCCTCCGGGACCCCCTCCACCCCCCTCAGGCCCCCCTGCTTGGCCACCTTGAGCATCAGCGACTGGCTGTAGAACCCCCTCTCCCTAGCCACCCTCTCAAATAGCGGGTTCACCTCGATGAGCCTCACGTCCTCTAGCACTTGGCGCACGTACGCTAGGGCGAAGAGGGGCTCTATGCCGCTCGAGGTATTGGCTATGATGCTTATGGTCCCGGTGGGGGCTATGGAGGTCACGGTAGCGTTGCGCAGCGCGTCGAACTTCCCAGCCCACACGCTCTCCTCGAAGCTGGGGAAGGACCCCCTCTCCCTCCCCAACTTCACGCTAGCCTCGCGGGCCCTCTCTGAAATGAACCTCATCACCTCCTCCCCCACCCTCACTGCCTCCTTAGAGTCGTACGGCACCCCCAATTGGATCAGCATCTCCGCGAACCCCATCACCCCCAGCCCCACCTTCCTGTTTAGCTTAGTCATCCTCTCAATCTCCGGGGCCGGGTAGCGGTTCGCATCGATTACATTGTCTAGGAAGTGTATGGCCTTCTCAACCACCTCCCCGAGCCTGTCCCAGTCCACCTCGCCCCTCCTGACCATCTTAGAGAGGTTCACGGAGCCTAGGTTGCAGGACTCGTAGGGGAGGAGGGGGACTTCGCCGCAGGGGTTGGTGGCCTCTATCCTCCCCAGCTTGGGGGTCGGGTTGTGCCTATTGATCTCGTCTATGAAGAGGAGGCCCGGGTCCCCGGTCCGCCACGCGTTCAAGGCCATTAGCTCGAAGACGTCCCTGGCCGGCAGCCTCTTCACCACCTCCCCAGTCCTCGGGTTGATTAGCGGGTACTCAGAGCCCTCCTTGACCGCCTCCATGAACTCGTCCGTCACTGCTACCGATAGGTTGAAGTTAGCGAAGGGGCCCGGCGTGGCCTTGGCGTTGATGAAGTCTAGTATGTCCGGGTGGCTGACGTGAAGCACCCCCATGTTCGCCCCCCGCCGCTTCCCCCCCTGCTTTATGACCTCAGTGGCCACGTCGAAGATCCTCATGAAGGACACGGGGCCCGAGGCGACCCCCATCGTCGAGGCCACTACGTCGCCCCTCGGCCTGAGCCTCGAGAAGCTGAAGCCCGTCCCCCCTCCGCTCTTGTGAATTATCGCCATTAGCTTGAGGGCGTCGAAGATCCCCTCTATGGAGTCCTCGACCGGGATTACGAAGCAGGCCGAGAGCTGGCCCATGCTAGTCCCCGCGTTCATTAGCGTCGGCGAGTTCGGCAGGAACTCGAGGCCAGCCATCATTCGGTAGAACTCCACCTCGGACCTCGCCACCTCGTCCCGGCTGGCCCCGTAGAGCTCGTCCACGGCGGCTATGGCCCTGGCCACCCTCCAGAATAGCTGGCTGGTGGTCTCCACCACCCTCCCCTCCCTGTCCTTCAGTAGGTACCTCCTCTCCAGCACTCGGACGGCATTGACCGATAGCTTGAGGTCGTCCCTCACCCCATAGACCTCCTTGACCCCCCTGACCTCCGCCCTCTTCTGGCGGTAGAGAATGTACGCCTTAGCCGTCCTCGCGTACCCCGCCCTAATTAGCACCTCCTCCACGACGTCCTGGACGTCCTCTACGCTCGGGACCCCCTCGCCGAACCTAGCCTCCACGATCTCCACGACCCGCTTGGCTAAGCGCTCCGCCTCCTCGGGCCCGCCCTCCCCCGTGGCGTTGAAAGCCTTCAGTATCGCTGAGGAGATCTTCGCCGGCCTAAACTCCTCAATCCTCCCGTCGCGCTTCCTAATCTGCGATACCATCGACTTAGGCAACGCAGCCTCGCTTAAAAATGCGCCTAGCGCCTCGCCCCGCGCCCTGCGCGAAACGCCTAGAAGCTAGCGCCTCCCCCTTAGGGTGGGGGCTGTGATTTAGTATGCCGCGCCTGACTTGCTGATGACTTTGCAGCCATATGAGCCCCCGCCCCCAGGGCCGCGCCGCCCCCTTAACGCAGGGGAGGGCCCCTCGCTCAAGTGACGGCCGGCTCTCGAGCGCCCGCCCAGCAACCCTTTTACGATCCGCCCCTACGCCTTAGCTACTTGGAAGCGCGCCCATGGCCAAGGTCCTGAGGCTGAGCTTGGTTAGCGTGGAGGAGGCCGTGGCCGAGGCCTCGCAAGTAGTTAAGTCCGGGGGCCTCGTCGTCTACCCGACCGACACTGTCTACGGCCTCGGGGCGGACCCTCTCAACGAGGCGGCCGTGGCTAGGGCGTTCGAGGCCAAGCGGAGGGAGGCGAAGCCCATGCCGGTCCTCGTGTCTAGCATCGAGGCGGCCAAGCGCCTGGCCCACGTCAGCGAGGGGGCGGAGGCCCTCATGAGGCTCTTCTGGCCCGGGGCCCTGACCATAGTCCTCCCCAGCCGGGGTGTGGTGCCCAGCCGAGTGACGGCCGGCCTGCCCTCCATCGGCGTCAGGATGCCCAGCCACCCCGTGGCGCTCAGGCTAATTGAGGCGTGCGGGGGCGCCCTGATCGGGACGAGCGCCAACATCTCCGGCCGCCCCCCTCCTAGGACCGTCGAAGAGGCCCTCTCTCAAGTGGGGGGCTACGTGGACTTGGCGATAGACGCAGGCCCCGCCCCCCACGGCGTCCCCTCCACGGTGGTGGACCTCTCCAGCGGCGAGCCGAGGCTAGTTCGCGAGGGCCCCCTTAGCTGGGGCGAGGTCCTGAGGGCGCTCGGGCGCTCGGCGACATCCATATAGGCCCGCCCGCCCCGCACCCGCTTAGATGGGGAGGAAGGGAAGAGGGGAGCGGTGACCTAAATCCGCGGGGCCGACTGGCTAGCCCATCCCCTGTAGGAAGGCCCTGACGTCCCTCGCCAGGGCCTCGTGGTTATAGCCCCCCTCCAGTACAGCGAACCTCCTGCCGCCGCACTTGCGCTCAGCGTGCTCCTTAATGACCCTCCCCAGCTCGCGGTAGTCCCCCTCCCTCAGCATCCCTCCCCAGTCCTCCACGTCCCTGTCGAACCCTGCCGAGACGGCTATCACGTCGTAGTCCCTAGAGGCTAGGAAGGCGTCCAAGTCCTCCACTAAGCCGACTGCCGGCAGGTGCCTATACTCTACGTCGCCCCTCCCCTTGAAGGCCTCGGCAGTCCCGTCGCCGTAGTGTAGGTCGAAGTCCACGATCACCGCCCTCCTCACCCTGCCCCGCCTAATGAGCCTCTCCACCGCTATGGCCACGTTGTTGAAGTAGCAGAAGCCCCAGGAGTCGCTCGGGCCGGCGTGGTGCCCGGGCGGCCTAATTAGCGCGAAGGCCCCCTCCCCCTCCATCGCTATCTCAGACGCCTTAATCGCCCCGCCAACTGCCAGCAGGGCCACTGGGTAGACCCTGGAGAGGCCCCTCACGTAGCTTAAGTGGCTCGGGGTGTGCACGAGGAGGACGTCCTCCTCGCTGGCTGGGGCCGGCTCGACGAACTCGTACAGCCCCCTCAGGGCCTCCACCACCGCCTCCATCCTCCCCGGGGCGGCCGCGGGGTCGAAGGCGTAGACTTCGTAAAACTTCTCGTGGAAGACTACCTTCAAGCCGGGCACCCATGGGCGCTGGCCAGTGGGTGCGCTACGCCCTAGGCCTCGCCAGCCTCAGGACCTCGCTCCTCACGTCCACCTGGACTATCCTGCAGTCGCTCACTACCCTCTCCTCCCCCAGGACGCTCCTAAGGACCACGGAGCCCCCGCGCTCCTCCGCGTAGACTACGTCCTCCATTACCTCCTCCTCGCCCAAGTAGACCTTAAACTCGCACATCACCCTCGCCCAGCCCCTCCGCCCTCTAAACTTTTACTCCGCGCCGCCGACTCGTAAGCGGCCTTGGAGGTGGCCCTAGGCCGCCGCAGGCTCAGGGTGATCGAGGACCCCTGCCCCCACGTAGTCGTCCCCACTAAGAAGGAGGTGGTCCACGGCTGGTTCTACGGCTACCGCGACCGCGGGAGGAGGGAGTGCTCCGCCGAGAGGATCCTGCTCAACCCCTACAACGGCTGTACGGTCAACTGCCCCATGTGCTACTCGAGGGGCTTCGGAGGCTACTTCGACCTATGGCACCGCACCGGCATCGTGACGGTGTTTGAGGGCTTCGACTCCAAGTGCGCCCGCGAGCTGGACGGGCTCTACGTAGCCAGCTGCGCCTACCTCAGCCCAATTACTGACCCCTTCCAGCGCCCCCTAGAGAACAAGTACAGGCTTAGCGAGCTAACGGCCTACGCCTTCCTCGACCGAGGGCTCCCGGTCGAGTTCATAACTAAGGTGGGCGACAACGTGCCCCCCAGGCTCCTCGATAGGATGGCGGAGAGCCCCCACAGCTTCGCGCAATTCACCGTGCTGTCCGCCGATGAGGAGGTGAGGAGGGCGTTCGCACCCGGGGGGTCCAGCGCCGAGGATCAGTTTAGGGCAATTAGGAGGGCGGCCGATAGGGGGCTCTACGTAGTCGTTAGGATGGACCCCCTCCTCCCCGGGATAACTGACGGGCGTCGGTCGATAGAGGAGGTGGTGGCCAGGGCGGCCCGCGAGGGGGCGCGCCACGCAATCTTTAGCGTCTGCGACTTGGGCGAGCCCTGGGCCGAGGCCACGCTCAGGGTCGTGGAGGAGCGCTTCCCCTGGGCCCTGGGCGCGTGGCGCAGGGTGTACCGGTGGAGGAGGGGGTCGCCGAGGGCCGATGCTGACATTAGGTACCGCCGAGAGGTCTTCAAGCAGGCCAGGGAGGTATGCTCCTCGCTGGGCCTCACCATGTCCCTCTGCATGGAGTTTGAGGAGGTGTGGGGGGAGGAGGGGCTCCGATTCAGGGGGCTCAACGAGGACTTCATGACCTCCACCTGCTGCGAGGGCAAGGAGACCCCCATCTACTATAGGACGAGCCTCAAGGAGCGCTTCAGGCCCCTGGACGGCTGCAACGGCAACTGCCTGGCCTGCGCCAAGGGGCTCCAGAG
>JAWAOK010000015.1:0-24422 GCA_038894875.1 Candidatus Nezhaarchaeales archaeon | reverse complement strand
TTGGAGTGCCTCGCCGCCGAGCGCGAGGTAGATGCAGTCATTGGCGTAGATGTAGGAGGGGACGTGCTAGCCACGGGCTCTGAGGGGGGGTTGTGGAGCCCACTAGCCGACCAGGTCATGCTGGCATGCCTAGCTAGGCTGGAGAGGGCGGGGGTGCGCTCGATGCTAGCGGTCCACGGGCTGGGGGTGGATGGGGAGCTGCCGGTGGACTACCTCGTCCTCAGGCTCGGGGAGGTCGCCTCGCGGGGGGCCTACTTAGGGGCGCTGGGGATGGGGCCGGAGGGGGCCTCGAGGCTCCAAGAGGCCGTCGACAGAGTGGTGACTGAGGCCAGCGCCCTTGCGCTGGCCGCCTTCAGGGGGGAGGGAGGAACTAGGGCCCTCAGGAGGGGCACCAGGAGGGCTAGGCTCTCCATAGTTAGCTCGCTAACCTTCTTCATAGACCCAGCCGGCCTCGCCGAGCTATCGCCCATGGCCAAGGCGGTCTCCTCCGCAGCCAGCCTAGAGGAAGCTAACGACAGGCTCCACGAGCTCGGCATCTACACCGAGCTCGATTTAGAGAGGGACCTGTACGAGCTGCTGAAGGAGGGGGGCAGGGTGACTAAGAGGGACGTGCTAATGCTGAAGAGGGAGGGCGTTAGGAGGCTGAGGGAGGGACGAGCTCTATGAGGGAGCCCGCGCCCGCCCTCAGCGCCTTCTCGTAGACTAACTTGGCCACCGCTAAGTCCTGGACGGCCAGCCCAGTCGAGCTAAACACTGTGACCTCGTCCTCCGCCTGCCTACCGGGCTTGAGGCCGGCCACGACCTCCCCGAGCTCGGCGTAGATGTCCTCCCTCCTAAGCAGCCCCTGCGCTATCGGGACGTTCGGCTCCCCGCCATGGACCGCCTGCTCCACGTCGTCCACCACTAGCTTTGCCCTCACTAAAATCCTGGGGTCTAGCTCCTGCTTCCCGGGGGCGTCGGCGCCTATGCAATTGAAGTGGGCGCCTGGGGACACCCACTCGCCCATGACTACTGGGCTCCTCGAGGGGGTCGTAGTGACTACTACGTCCATCCCGCCCACGGCCTCCCTGGGGTCGTCCACCGCCCTCGCCTCCAGGCCGTAGCCCTCGGCGGCTAGGCTGGCGAGGGCCGCCGCCTTGCGCTTAACTATGTCGAAGACGCGCACCTCCTTAATTGAGGGGCCATAGGCGGCGAAGAGCGCTTGGAGCTGAGACTGGGCCTGGCGGCCGGCGCCAATGAGGCCTAGGCGCTCCACCCTAGGCTTGGCCAAGTACTTGGCGGCCACGGCGCCAGCGGCCCCAGTCCTGAGGTCAGTGAGCAGGGTCCCGTCCATTACAGCTAGGGGGAAGCCGGTCGAGGGGTCCAGGAGCTCTATCACCGCCATTACTGACCTGAGCCCACGGGCTGAGGGGTTGCGGGGGTGGGAGTTGACCACCTTTACGCACGCGAGGCCCCAGCTCTCTACGTAGACGGGCATGCACCTGACGTCCCCCTCGTGCTCAGGCAGGCCTACGTAGAGCTTTGGAGGCATCCTCACCTTGCCGAGGGCCTTGAGCCTAAAGGCCTCCTCCACCACCGCTATGGCCTCCCTCATATCGATGAGGGGCGCGACGTCCCTATGGGTAAGGAGTAGGGTTTGAGGGGGCAAGACGGGCCTCAAGGGACCTTCACCGCGTGCCTTAATAAGCCTTAGAGCGATAGGGGCTAGAGGAGGTAGACGGTCGCGAGGCGCCTCGAGGGGTCCTCTACGACGCTCCCCGCGATCCCTCCCCCCTCATCATACAACACGCTAACAACGGACCTAGGGCTAGCCTCGACGAGCATCTTCACTCCAGAGATGACGTCGAGCGCGGAGCCAGCTAGGTGGAGCAGGGCGAGCACGAGGTACAGCTGGCCGCCGGACAGGAGCCACGCCGCCGCCAGGGGGGCCTCTATGACGAGCTGTGGCATTAGGGCGACCGCGACGAACTCGTTCCTAGTTAGCCTGCCGTAGTCGAGCGCCAGGGCGCCGTACTTCAGGAGGGGCCTAATCCTCGCGTCCCTGCTGAAGCGCCTAGCCACTAAGCAGTGCGTGAGCTCGTGGAGGAGGGCTAGGGGGATGAAGAGGAGGGCCCCGAGGAGGATGGTGGGCGACGTGGCGCCGATAGCTTCGAGGGAGGCGAGGAGGGAGGCCAGCGTGAGAATCACCGCCTCCCTCAACCTCAGCCTCTTGACTACGTACTGCACCGCGGGCTCCACGCTAGACCAGCTCCTTCTCAGCATAATCAACGGCAGACTTAAACACTAAGAGGCCGTCCCCGTAGCTCGGCGGCTCCCCGTACCTAGTCCAGTCGGGGAGCTGCCACCCGAAGTAGGCCCTCTCAGGGTGGGGCATTAGCCCCATCACGTTCCCCTGGGGGTTACATATCCCGGCTATGTCGAGGAGGCTGCCGTTGGGATTGTACGGGTACCTACCCTCAGCCGGCCTGCCGTCCTCATAGCAATACTGAAAGACCAGCTGGTCGTTCTCCCGCATCCTCCTCAAGTACTCCCCCTCCCTATCCTTGGGGAGGATGAAGCGGCCCTCGATGTGCGCCACCGGCATCCGAAGCACCGCCCCCTCCTTAATGAGCCTAGTGAAGGCGCACCTCCCGCGGTTCACGTTCCTTAGGTACACCCACCTACACTCAAAGCTGGCAGACTCGTTGACCGCCAGCGAGGCCTGGGGCACTTCGCTCCTCCCCTCGAAGCCGGGGAGGAAGCCGGCCTCGACGAGGACCTGGAAGCCGTTGCATATGCCCAGCACTAGCCTGCCGCTCTCCACGAACTCCTCAAGCTCCCTCCCCATCCTAACCACCAGCCTCTTGGCCCATATCGCCCCAGCCCTCACGTAATCTCCGTAAGAGAAGCCGCCGGGGATGACTAGTATGTGGTACTTCCAAAGCCTCCCCCTGTCCATCTTATTCATGTGCACGACCTCCGCCTCGGCCCCGGCGTCCCTTAGCGCCACTTCAGTCTCGGCGTCGCAGTTAGTGCCCCCCACACGCATTATGCAGGCCCTGACCCTCCCCACGCCGCTCACCGACGGCTCGCGCGGCCGGCGGCCTAAATTTTAGGCTTGAAAGAGTATTAAGCTGAGCGGGCCGCGGGGCGAGGGCTCCAGGCACTGTGGGGCAGTCAGCGAGCCTAGGCGCGTCCTAGGCTCGCTACAGCCTGTCGGGAGGGTGCTAGCTTGAGGCGAGGCTCAGCAGTGCGGGGCTACTTGAGGCGCGAGGCGCTTGAGGGGCGAGTGGGCCGGTTGAAGAGGGCCTCCCTAAGCCTAGGGACCAGGTCCCTCCTGAACCTAAACACGTAGTTGGGGTGGGGCGTGAACACTACCTCCACCCCCTCAGTCGCGGCGGCACTCACCCCCACGAGCCGGCCCGGGGGCTGGACGCCGAGGAGGCTAGACACTGAGGAGGAGGCCGCCCTCCCCATCGCGACCACTCTGCGCGGGGCCAGCAGCCTGAGCTCGGCCCTCAGCATCGGTAGACAGCTCCTCCTCATTTCTTCCACTCCCTCGCGCGACCTGGGCCTACACTTGACAGCGGCGGTGACGAAGATGCCGCTCGACTTAAAGAGGGCCAGGAGGTCGGCGTCCCCCTCCACGCCAGCCACTAGCTTCATGCACCTCCTAAAGAGGTCGAAGCGGGAGGTATTGTAGAACGTCGTCTCCTTTCGGCCGGGCGGGGGCGACTCCCCCACCGCCAGCACCCGCACCTCCTCCGGGAGCCAGTCGAGGTAGGCCCTGTACCTAACCATGGGCTTGTCGACGAAGTCGCACGCCGAGCAGCACTCTATCAGCGAGTGGAGGGAGGAGGCCTTCGCCGACGTTACAGCCGCCTCTTCCAGGCCCTCTCCGCGTCCGCTAGTGAGACGTCGGCCGCTAGGCGGCCGTCGAGGCCCCACACGACGATCCTGGGCTCCGGCAAGACCCTACCCACCTCGGCGTGAGGGAGGCCCCTGAATAGGGCGGAGAACTCCTCAGCGGCCCCCTCCTCCACCTCCACTAGGAAGCGCGTGTTCGACTCCGAGAATAAGATGAAGTCGTCCCTCCTGAGGCCCCTGGCCCTCGGGACCTTGGAGAGGTGGAGCTCCACGCCGAGGCCCCCGCCGATGGCCATCTCCGCAGCCGCCACGCCGAGGCCCCCCTCGGATAGGTCGTGGCAGGCCCTCAATAGGCCCCTGTCGATGGCCTCCACGAGCCTGTCCACTATCTGCTTGGCGGTGGGCATGTAGACCTTGGGCACCGAGGACCCTAGGAGGCCCCTCAGGGCGTAGTACTCAGAGCCGCCCAGCTCCGCCCTCGTGAGGCCCACTATGAACAGGGCGTCGCCCGGCCTCTTGAGGTCCGAGGTGACCGCCTTCCTAACGTCGGGGACTATGCCCAGCGCCGTAATTAGCAGGGTCGGCGTGACTGGGCCCAGCGGGGACTCGTTGTAGAGGCTGTCCTTGCCTGAGATGAAGGGGGCCCCGAAGGACTTGGCGAAGCGGTAGCAGGCCCTTACGGCGCGCAGGAGGGAGCCCATCCTGTCCGGCTTCTCAGGGTTCCCCCAAGTGAAGTTGTCCAGCAGCGCCACGCGCCTGCCCCCTACGGCCGCGTTGTTCCTAATGGCCTCGTCTATTGAGGAGGCCGCCATCCAGTAGGGGTCTATCTTGCCGTAGCGCGGCTTAATGCCGCACGAAATGGCCACCCCGCGCCAGGAGTGGGGGAGGGGCTTGAGCACGGCGGCGTCGTTCGGGCCCGCCCTCATGCCGTGGAGGGGCTTGACTACCGTGGCCCCCTTGACCTCGTGGTCGTAGGTCCTAATGACCTCCTCCCTACTGCACACGTTGGGCGACGCTAGGAGGGCCAGGAGGTCTTGGGAGAGGTCCTCGGGGGGCTCGAAGCTGGGCTCCGCTAGGTCCGGGGGGGCCCACTTGGCGACTCGGCGGGCCGTCGGGGGGCTGAAGAGGAAGTCTAGGTCGAGGTCGGCCACTTTGTAGCCAGCGTAGCTTACCTTCAGCAGCCCGGTGTCGTCGAGCCTCCCCACGACCACGGCCTCCACCTCCTCATCGCTAAATGCCTCAATGCAGCGGGGGGCCTTGTCGGGCGGGGAGACCAGCAGCATCCTCTCCTGGGACTCAGAGACCCAGATCTCCCACGGGGCCATGCCCGGGTACTTCAGCGGCACCTTCTCCAGCTCCACGAAGGCCCCGAGGCCGAAGCGGTGGGCGGTCTCCCCGACGGCGCAAGAGAGCCCCCCTCCGCCGAGGTCGGTGATGGCGGTGGCGGTGCCCTCGTCCCTCACCCTGAGTATGGCTCGCTTCAGCTTCTCCTCCTCAATGGGGTTGGGGATCTGGACGGCGGGCCTAGAGACCTCCTCAGACTCCTCAGTTAGCTCCGCCGAGGCGAAGGTGACGCCGTGGATCCCGTCGCGGCCGGTGCGGCCCCCGGCCAGCACGAGGTAGTCCCCGGGCCTAGCCCTCTTCACGTACCTCTCTATCGGCAGCAGGCCCACGCAGCCACAGTACACCACGACGTTGCCCACGTAGCCCTCATCGAAATATATGGCCCCGCACACCGTAGGTATGCCCATATTGTTCCCGTAGTGCCCTATGCCGGCCACTACCCCACGGTATAGGTAGCGGGGGTGCTTGACGCCTCGAGGGAGCTTCTCGTAGGGATAGTCGAGGGGGCCGAAGCAGAGCACGTCTATGTTAGCTATCGGGTCCCCCCACACCCCCAGGATGTCCCTTATCACGCCGCCGATCCCCGTGGCCGCGCCCCCGAAGGGCTCGATGGCAGAGGGGTGGTTGTGAGTCTCCACCTTAATCGCCAGCGCGTAGCCGTCGCCGAACTCCACTATCCCTGCGTTGTCCTCAAACACCGAGATGCACCAGGGGGGCCTGAGGTCCCTGACCACCTTCGCTATGTACCTCTTCAAGATGTTCTTAACGCGCCTCCCGTCGAGCTCGACGATCCCCTTGAAGGTCTTGTGGTAGCAGTGCTCAGACCAAGTCTGCCCGATAGTCTGAAGCTCCACGTCGGTGGGTAGCCTCCCCAGGGACTGGTAGTGGGCCTTTACGGCCCTCATCTCCTCCAGGCTCAGGGCCAGGCCCATCTCCTCGCTCACCTTCAGCAGGGAGGCGTCGTCAGCCTCGAGCACGTTTACGAGGAAGAGGTCGAAGGGGAGGCCCCGCTGCTTAATGTAAAGGCCCCTCTCCATGAGCCCGGCCCCTCAGCGAGAGCCTAGCCAAGGCCCACGTATTAAGGCTGTACGGCTCAGAGGGGCTCGACAGTAAAGTCGTAGTCGTCCTTCACCTCCGGATTGGCCAGGAGCCTCCTACACATTAAGTCGACGGCCCCGCGAGCGTCCTCCAGCGTGCTAGCGTTTAAGGTGATGTAGTATACCTTGCCGACCCTGACGTCCTCCACGTCGAAGCCGAGGTCCCGCAGGGAGCTCCGCGCGAAGAGCCCCTCGGCGTCCGTCAGCCCCGGCTTGAGCCTAACCTCAACCTTAGCCCTGAACTTCAAGGCCCCCCACCAGATTCGACGGGCGGCTACTTATAGGTGAGACTCTCGAGACCTAACTAAGCTTAAAAGGCCTACCAACGTCCGCTAGTGAGGTCCCAATTGATTGAGAGGCGGGAGATGCAGGAGGTGGCGGCGAGGTACAGAGACCCCAAGCTCCTCATCCTGGGGTCCCACAGCGCGCTGGACGCCTGGCAGGGGGCCAGGAACTACGGGCTCAAGGCGGTCGTGTACACGACGAGGGACAGGGCTAGGATATACCTACAGAACGCGATGGCGGGGGCGCCCGGGGAGGAGATTGAGGACCTGCCTGAGCTAGTCAGGAGGGACGTGGCAGTGGTGGAGGACCCGGCGGACGCTAAGAGGAGGAGGGGGTGGAGGGGGTGCATAGTTATCTTGGAGAAGTACTCCGACATAGTGAAGTACGTGGACGACCTAGTGGAGCTGGAGTGCCTACAGGTGCCGAACAGGGCCTTCAGCGTCTACGTGGGGGGCGACGAGAGGTGCAGCGTAATTGAGGACAGGTTCGCGGTCCCTATAGTTGGGTCGAGGAGGCTGCTCAAGGTAGAGAACCGAGGGGAGATTGAGAGGGACTACTACTGGTTCGCTGAGAGGGCCGGCATCCCGTACCCTAGGGCGTTTAAGTTCAGGGTGGTCGAGGGCGGGATAAAGCTGGAGGAGAGGGTGGAGCAGCCGCTGATCCTAAAGGCGGAGTTCGCCCACCGAAGGTTCGAGAGGGGCTTCATCTTCGCCGCCAACTCAGAGGATCTGGAGGAGAGGGTTAGGCGGGAGGTGGCCGCGGGCCACCTAGACCTCGAGGGGCTTAGGTACGCTCGAGTCGAGGAGTACGTGCCCGGCCCCCACGCCAACTTCAACTTCTTCTACTCCCCAATAAGCGCCAAGATGGAGTGGGGGGACGTAGAGAAGTGGTACGCCAAGCTGCACAACATTAGCGTGGAGGAGGCCAGGGTGTGCTTGGCCAACGAGCTAATCTCTATAGACGAGCGCAGGGAGACCACCCACGACGGGGTAATTAGGCTGCCGGCAGACGTGCAGCTCAAGGTGGACTGGTCGAAGACCCCCTATCCGCTGAGCTTCGAGGTCACGTTCCACAGCGACATATCAATAAGGGAGTCCCTGCTGAAGGACGTGCTCCTCGTCGCCAACGCCTTCCTAAGGGCCACTCAGGAGTACGAGCCGCCTGGGATAATAGGCGCTTGGTGCCTGCAGACCATAGTCACCTGGACCAAGGTGCCGAGGGTGAAGGTCTTTGAGGGGGTGGGCCTGGGCCTGTACGACCTAGCCGAGGCTGGGGAGGCCTACATGCACGTGCCCTACACTCAGGACGTGGCGCTGAGGCACGGGGGAGGGGCCAACGTGCACATGGCGGTGGGGGGCAAGTACGCCGTAGCGCGCTACGCTAGGCGGATGAGCGTCGGCGACAGGATAGCGCTGGAGGTCCGCCGAGCGCTCAAGAGGGGGCTCCTAGGAGAGATAGTTACGTAGCCGTACATATGTAAGATACGTAACTTTTGTGAGTATATACGTAAGTAGGTAGCCAACTTACGTTAGCTTTTTTTCCGCATTAAGAAGCTACAGTTAGCGTGCCCGCCGCCTCGGTAAGGCATCCCTCGAAGGACATACTGGGCTCTCGAGGGTCTGAGCTGGCCGACGTTAAGATAGCCCTCTGCGTCACCGGGAGCGCGGCCATCTACCGCGCCCCTGAGCTGGCGAGGGAGCTGATGAGGCTCGGCGCCGAGGTGCTCCCGGTCCTAACGGAGGCGGCGGCGAGCCTCCTCTCCCCCTCAATGATGGAGTGGGCCACTGGCAATAGGGCCGTGGTAGAGCTGACGGGCGAGGTGGAGCACGTAGCCCTCACTCAAGAGGGAGGGGTCGATTTAGTGCTAGTGGCCCCCGCCACTGCAAACACGCTCAGCAAGGTGGCCCACGGCATCTCAGACAATGCCGTGACCGCCTTGGTCGCCTCGGCGCTCGGCGCTGGGATACCCGTCGTGGCCGTGCCGGTGATGCACGCCTCGCTATATCAAAACCCCGCCTTCCAAGACTCCTTGAAGAAGCTCGCCTCGCTGGGGGTAGTCGTCGTTGAGCCCAAGTGGGAGGAGGGGAAGGCCAAGATGCCACCAATTGATGAGGTGGTCGGCGCCGTGGTCTCGCTAATTAGGAAGTCCAAGGAGTTCGAGGGGGTGAGGTTCCTCATAACGGCCGGCCCCACGAGGGAGCCGTTGGACGCCATCCGCTTCCTAACTAACCCCAGCTCCGGCAAGATGGGCTTCGAGCTCGCTCGAGAGGCTTGGAGGAGGGGAGGGGGGGTGACGCTGATTAAGGGGCCCGTCCCCCCGAGCCGCCCGCTGCCGAGCGGGCTGAGGGTGGTCGAGGTAGTGACGACGAGGGAGATGAGGGACGCCGTGGAGAGGGAGCTTAAGGAGGGCGGCTATGACGTCGTGATACTGGCAGCCGCCCCCCTGGACTACGGCTTCTCGAGCACCTTCCCGTACAAGATACCCTCGGGCTCGCCGCACATAGAGGTCAGATTGGAGGGAAGGCCCAAGGTGTGGGAGGTGGTCAGGAGGCTGGCTCCGGAGGCAGTCTTCGTCGGCTTCAAGGCTGAGTATGGAGTGAGTGACGAGGAATTAGTCGAGAGGGCCTACTCGAGGCTAGTCGAGGCGGGGATGGACTTCATAGTCGCCAACGACCTGGCCAGGCAGGGCTGCGGCTTTAGTGTAGATACGAACGAGGTCTTCATAGTCGATCGGGAGCGCAGGGTAGTGCACGTCCCGCTGTCGCCCAAGAGTAGGGTGGCTGAGGCCGTCCTCGACCTAGTGGCTAAGGAGCTCGCGAGGAGGCGCGGTGGGAAGTGAGGAGGGCCGCGGCGTTCAGCCCCTCCCACATAACCGGCTTCTTCGAGATCCACGACTCCAGCCCCGACCCCCTCTACGTGGGCTCTAGAGGTGCTGGCGTCTCACTGAAGCTAGGGGTAGTCAGCTTCGTTGAGGCCTCGCCCTCGACTAGGCCGGAGGTGGAGGTGCTCTGCAATGGGAGGAGGGTGGGCTTCGAGGTCACGAGGCTGGCGGTCTCCCGCCTGCTGAGGCTGGCGGACAGGCCCTATAGGGTAGTAGTAAACCACCTCTTCAGCGTCCCCGTAGGCTCCGGCTTCGGCTCTAGCGGCGCCGGGGCGCTCAGCGCCGCGCTAGCGGTCAATGAGGCGCTCGGGCTCGGCCTGAGCCGAGAGGAGGCGGCTAGGGAGGCCCACGTAGCCGAGGTCCTCTACAGGACTGGGCTAGGCGACGTCGTGGCTCAGCTAGCCGGAGGGCTCGAGGCTAGGGTAAAGCCGGGGGGGCCCGGAGTGGGGGTGGTCTGGAGGGTGCCGGTCCACGACGTAGTCGTCGTGTGCGCGCCCCTCGGAGTCTACGAGACGAGGGCCATGATAACTGAGCCTAGCTTAAGGGGGCGCATCAATAAGGTGGGGGCGTGGGCCCTGGAGCAGTTCCTCCGAGGCCCCTCCCCGCGCTCCTTCATCGAGCTCTCGGCTAGGTTCGCTGAGGAGGTGGGCTTCCTGGACGGGGGGCTCAAGGGGCTGGTGGACGCAGTCGTGGAGGCGGGCGGGATGGGGCTGTCGGTAAAGAAGAGGGTGGCATTCGCGCTGGCGAGGAGGGACTGCCTAGGCGAGGTGGCCGAGGCGTTCAGGAGGGGGCTGCGCGTAGAGCCCCTGTGGGCCGAGGTGGACAACGAGGGGGCTAGGGTGGTGGGGCTCTAAAGTGGCCGAGCGGCCCAGCCCCTCGAGCCCGGTCCTACAGCTGGCCCTTGACTTCGTGGACCTAGATAGGGCGCTGGAGGTGGCCGAGGAGGCCCTGAGGGGGGGCGTGGACTGGCTGGAGGTGGGGACGCCGCTAATTAAGAGCGAGGGGGTCGACGCCATCAGGGAGTTCAAGCGGAAGTTCCGGGACAGGGTCATAGTCGCCGACCTAAAGACCATAGACACGGGGGCAATAGAGGTGGAGGTGGCGTCGAAGGCGGGGGCCGACGTAGTCATAATCCTAGGCGTCGCCGACGACTCGACGATAAGGGAGGCCGTCGACGCCGCCCGTAGGTACGGGTCTAGGGTAATGGTAGACCTCATCAACGTAGAGAACCCCGTCGAGAGGGCCAAGCGCCTGGAGGAGCTGGGGGTGGACTACGTGTGCGTGCACGTGGGCATAGACCAGCAGATGAAGGGGATGAGCCCCCTAGAGGTGCTCTCTGAGGTGGCCTCTCAGAGCAGGATCCCGGTCGCGATAGCCGGGGGGATCAACAGCGAGACGGCCGCGAGGGCAGTTGAGCTGGGGGCCAGCATAGTCATAGTGGGAGGGGCCATTACTAAGGCTGAGAGGGCCGAGGAGGCCGCCAGGGCCATTAAGCAGGCCATGTTATCCAGGAGGCCGGTGCGCACTGAGCTCTACAAGAAGTATGGCGAGGAGGAGCTGGAGGCCGCCTTCCAAAAGGTCTCAACCCCGAACATCTCCGACGCCATGCACAGACGGGGGGAGATGAGGGGGATCGTGCCCATAACCCCCGGCGTCAAGATGGTGGGGAGGGCCTTCACCATCAGGACCTACCCTGGCGACTGGGCCAAGCCCGTCGAGGCCATAGACCTAGCCCCGCCGGGGAGCGTCATAGTCATCGACGCCGCTGGCGGCGACAAGGCGGTCTGGGGGGAGCTGGCCACGTGGAGCTGTGTAGTCAAGGGGATTAGGGGGGTGGTCGTGGACGGGGCGGTTAGGGACGTCGATGAAATAAGGAAGCTCGGCTTCCCAGTCTTCGCGCGCCACGTCAGCCCCACGGCGGGGGACCCGAAGGGGTTCGGGGAGGTGGGCGTCGAGGTGGTCTGCGGAGGGGTCAAGGTCAGACCGGGCGACTGGGTCATCGGGGACGACAACGGGGTGGTCGTAGTGCCTAGCGAGGTGGCGGTGGAGGTGGCCAACAGGGCCCTGGACGTGATGGAGAAGGAGAACAGGGTGAGGGAGGAGATCCGGAGGGGTAGCACGCTCTCCCAGGTCCTTAGGCTTAGGAAGTGGGAGAAGGTCGTAGGGTGAGCCACTTGAGGGCCCTCGTGATGGGGGCCGGGTCGATAGGCAGCCTCTTCGCCGCCTTCTTAGCTAGGCAGGGGTGGCGCGTGGCGATAGTGGCTAGGAGGCCCCACGTAGAGGCCGTTAGGGCCGGGGGGCTCAGGGTGGAGGGGCCCCTGGGCTCCTTCACAGTCAAGGTGGAGGCCTACGAAGACGCCGGCTGCTTGAGGGAGGCGCCCGACGTGGTCCTGATAACCGTAAAGGCCTACGACACTAGGCAGGCCTGCCTCCAGGTGAGGCGCCTGATCGAGCTCGGGGCCGTGCCGGTGTGCCTGCAGAACGGCCTCGGGGTGGAGGAGGAGGCCTCTCAGGCCCTAGGGACCAGGGCGTTTAGGGCGGTGACTAGCAACGGGGCCATGCTCAGCGAGCCGGGGTTAGTTAGGCACACGGGGCTCGGCGAGACCTTGATAGGCGCGGGGCACCCAGCCCTCGAGGAGCTGGCCAGCGCCCTAAGCGCCTCGGGGCTGCCGACCAGGACGGTGGAGGACGTGAGGGGGGTGGTGTGGCTAAAGACGCTGATCAACGCTGGGATAAACCCGCTCGGGGCTCTGACTGGGCTGAGGAATGGGGAGCTCCTGGAGGTCGGCTGGCTCAGGGAGCTGATGAGGAGGGTGGTGGAGGAGGGGAGGGGGGTGGCGCTGAAGAGGGGGGTGGCGCTGAGCGAGGACCCTGTAGAGGCCACGTTTAGAGTGGCTAGGGCGACCGCCAACAACAAGAACTCGATGCTCCAAGACCTAGAGAGGGGGAGGAGGACCGAGGTGGACTACATAAATGGGGCTATAGCGAGGGAGGCTGAGGGGCTCGGCATGGAGGCGCCGCTCAATAGGGCGCTGACGATGTTAATTAAGGCAATGGAGGGGGCGCCATGGAGGGGGTAGGCTTCGAGGTGCCCCCCGGCCACCCGAGGGCGGAGTCCCTGAGGATTAGGCACAGGCTAATTGAGGGCTTTAGGAGGGGGCTGGTTGCCGAGGCCGGCCTCATAGCCCACGGGAGGGGCGAGGCGCTAGATTACCTCCTAGGCGAGGCGACGCAAGCGTTTGCCGTCGAGGCGGCCAGGGCTGGCGTGGCCTACCTGTTGTTGGCTGAGAGGCCGGTGATCTCAGTCAACGGCAACGCCGCCGCCCTCTCAGCCAAGGACCTAGTCGAGTTGGCTAAGGCGGTGGGGGCGAGGCTGGAGGTCAACCTGTTCTACAGGAGCCGCGAGAGGGAGGAGCTGATCGCTAATGAGCTCAAGGGCGCGGGGGCTGAGGAGGTGCTGGGGGTGGGCGAGGGGGCCTCGGCCACCATACCCGAGCTCCAGAGCCCGCGCCGCCGCGTGGACCCCAGGGGGATACTGGCGGCCGACGTCGTCCTAGTCGCGCTGGAGGACGGAGACCGCACGGAGGCGCTTAGGAGGGTGGGGAAGGTGGTTGTGGCGATAGACCTGAACCCCCTGAGCAGGACCGCCAGGGCCGCCAACGTCACGATAGTCGACAACATAGTCAGGGCGGTGCCGCTCATGAGGAGGATGGCGGAGGAGATGAGGGGGTGGGGCAGGGAGGCGATAAAGGAGGTGGCGGGGGGCTACGACAACAGCAGGGCGCTCTCCCAAGCCCTACAGTTCATTAAGTCTAGGCTAGACGCGCTGGCCGGCCTCGACCTCTCAGAAGGGGCGTAGCGGTGGTGGGCGTGGAGGAGCGGGGGCTCGAGGCCTCGAGGGTGCTGGCTGAGCTAGAGGAGAGGCTGAGGGGGGAGCTGACCTACTCCTCAGGCAAGATACTTGGGTCCATGTGCACGAGGCCGCACCCGCTCGCTCGGAGGGTGTTCTGTAAGTACATGGAGAAGAACCTCGGGGACCCCGGGCTCTTCAAGGCGACCGCCAAGCTGGAGCGGGAGGCCGTGTCGATGCTGGCTAAGCTGCTATCGTGCCCTAGCGATGCGGGGTTCATAGTGTCGGGGGGAACGGAGGCAAACATCTTGGCGCTGTGGTCAGCTAGGGAGGTCACGGGCAGGCGCAAGGTGGTATCGCCGGCCACTGCGCACGCGTCCATAGCTAAGGCGGCTTCGATGCTCAAGATGGAGCTCGTGGAGGCGCCCGTGGGGCCGGACGGCTCAGTTGACGCGAGCGCCGTGGAGGCGCTGGCGGATCGGGACACGGCCGTCATAGTCGGGGTGGCCGGCTCCACCGACTTAGGGAGCGTCGACCCAATCGAGGAGCTGAGCGAGATCTCCCTGAGGCGCGGGGCCCAGCTTCACGTAGATGCCGCCTTCGGCGGCCTCGTGCTCCCCTTCTTAAGGGAGCTGGGATATCCGGTGCCAGACTTCGACTTCAAGGTCCCTGGAGTGTGCTCGCTGACGGTGGACCCGCACAAGATGGGAATGGCCCCGATACCGGCTGGGGGGGTCCTATTTAGGAGCTGGGACTTGCTGAAGCCGCTGGCCACCCACCTGCCCTACTTGAGCGGCGGGGGGGCGGTGCTGTTTACAATAACTGGGACGAGGCCCGGCGCCTCCGCCCTAGCCGTCTGGGCTCTATTCAAGCACCTGGGCAGGGAGGGCTACAGGAGGGTGGTCGCTAAGTGCATGGAGGTCACCCTCCACCTCGCTAACGAAGTGGAGAGGGTGGATGGGGCGAGGCTGGTCAGGAGGCCGCTGATGAACGTCGTCGGCATAGCCTTCGACCGCCACTCGGCCGAGGAGGTGGCTTCGAGGCTGAGGCAGCTGGGCTGGGCGGTGTCCACGGCCAGGGGCTTCCTTAGGATAGTGGTGATGCCGCACGTTAGGAAGAGCCACGTGGACGCATTCATTAGGGACCTGAAGAGGGTGCTGCGGGAACTCTCGTAGGGCTCGCCTCCATCACTCTAGGTATATCGCCGGCCTCAGCGGGAGGGCTAGGGAGGACCTACCCCTCGGGTCGTACTTCGAGGGGTCCTCCTCACTATAGACCGCCACCTTCAGCCCCAGCTCAGCCTCCAGGAAGCCCGCGGCCTCCCTCAACACCGCCAGTTCGTCTAGGCGAGCCTCCCTCCTCCTAGCCCTCTCTTCGCTCGATGCCTCTAGCAGGAGGGGGTAGGCCCTCCTAACGAGGGCGGCGACCTCCCTCCCCATTGAGCGAAGCTCCGGGCTGCGCATGAGCTCCCTGAGCGCCGAGCCCTGGTCGAGGCCCCTCTCAGCCATCTCAGCCAGCCTCCTGTAGACGTCCCACTTCCACCCAGAGGCTACGTATATGTAGGCCGTCGCGGGCCTCGACTTCAGGGCGCTGAGGATGCTCCTCACGTCCTCGAGGGTGGAGGCCACTAGCTCCTCAGCCAGCTCGGCCTCTACGTCCACCTTAGACTCGTCTGGCTCTGGCCAGGGGGCCGTGGAGACGAAGCCGCTGCCCCCCAGCAGCTCCCATACCTCCTCGCAGACGTGGGGGGCCATGGGGGCCAGGAGCCTGACTTGGGTGCTGAGGACCTCCCTAAGCACCTGGGCCACGGCGCCCAGCTCCTCCGGCGCCTGCGGGCTGAGCTGCCTCCTCCTCAAGTACCACTGGACGTCCTTGTCCAGCTCGTAGAGGGCGACGTGGCAGGCCTCCCTGGCGCGTAGCTTCTCGAGGGCCTCCGTGACCTCCTTCACGCGGTGCTGGAGCCTGCTCAGCATCCACCTATCTACTAGCCTCAGCCTACCCCCGGGCTGAAGCTGGGCCACCCACCGGGCGAAGGAGTAGAGCCTCCTGAGCCTCTCCTCCATTGACTTAGCTAGCGAGGGGCTGAAGTCCGCGTCCGCCATGAGCTCGGCCGAGGAGAGGAGGGCCAGCCTGAGGGGGTCGACGCCGTAGGTCCTGATGGCCTCCCTCAGGGGGACTATGTTCCCCATGGACTTAGACATCTTCTTGCCCTCCATCAGCACGCTCCCGTTCACGACTATCTGCCTGGGCCAGTGCTGCCTAGGGAAGATGGCGACGTGGTTGAAGACCATGAACGCCAGGTGGTTCCAGAGCAGGTCCCGGCCGGAGTGGCGGCTGTCGACTGGATAGAAGTACAGGAACTGGGAGCGCATCTCGTGGAGCGCCTCTAGGGGCACTCCGCTCTTAGCCGCGACCCCCTCGGCCTCGCCCCTGCCCAGGAACACGTAGTCGAAGACCTCGTCGCTTAGCTGCTCGGCCCTCAGCCCCCACTTCTTTATTACGTGGGCTATCGTGTAGTAGGCCATGTATATCGTTGAGTCTGAGAGGCTCTCGATGATCCAGTCCGGGTCCCAGGGGAGCTTGGTCCCCAGCCCCGACCTCCTCGCGCAGGCCTTCTCCTTCAGCCAGTCTATCACGTACTTGAACTCCTCCCTGAGCTCCTCGGGGATGATGGACATTGAGTCGACGCACTCGCGGGCCAGCTCCTTCCAGGAGGGGTCTCCGTAGTTGAGGAACCACTGGTCCTCTAACACCTTGACTACGCACTCAGCCCCGCACCTACAGTAGACTGGGCGATTGAGGAGCTCGTACATGAGCTCCGCGTCCCCGCGCTCGAGCAGGTCCCTCTGCACCCTCTCCCTCGCCTCCTGGACGCTTAGGCCGCTGTACGGGCGGGCCGCCTCATTCATGACCCCCGAGTGGAACTCGGCCCGGTAAAGCTCCCTCGTCACCCCCTCCAGCCTCGGGTCCCCCTGGTCGACTATGCCCTCGCGGTCCACCACCGTGGCGGCCGGCACCTCGCCGTAGCCGGGGGTAGATATTATGGTGATGGGCCTGAGGGCGCTCGGCTCCACGCCGAGCCTGGCCGCCTCCTCCGCGACCTGCCTCAGGGCGACTAGGTCGTAGGGGGCGTGGGCGGGCACCGACATGACCACCCCAGTGGCATTGTCGAGGTCCACGAAGCGGGCGGGGAGCACTGGGACGCGGCGCCCAGTGGCTGGGTTGAGCGCGGCCCTCCCCATCAGCTCGTCGCTACCCACCTCCCTAAGGACCTGAACCTTGAAGTTGAGGAGCGCGAGCTTCTCGGCGCACTTGGGGCTGATCAGCCAGCGCTCGCCGTTGACCAGGGCCTCTACGTAAGTGGAGCCGGGCCTCAGCCAAATGTTCGTGACGCCGAGGACTGTCTCCGGCCTTAGCGTAGCCGCGGGCAGGACGAGGCCGTCCATCCTAAACTTAATTAACACGAACTGGCCGATCTCAGGCTCGACGTCCCCGAGGGTGTCGTGCTGGCCGACCGGGTTGCCGCAGCACGGGCACCAGCCGACGGGGTGGCTGCCCCTAGTGATGAAGCCACCCTCCCTAAGCTTGTGGAACTGCCACTCGATGAACCGGCTGTACTCCGGGTCTATCGTAGTGAACTCCCTGCGCCAGTCGATGGAGTAGCCCATCTCCATCATCCCCCTCTTGATCTCGTCGTGGAAGTACTTGGCGATGGTGAGGGGGTCGGTGAAGGAGTCGACCACCTCCCTCGGGACCTTGTACACCTTGATGAAGAGCTCCCTGAGCTCCTCGTCCCCCGACGCCAGCCTCTTGGCCATGGCCAGTATCGGGGTGCCCGTGTAGTGGAAGGCCATGGGGAAGAGGGTGTTGTAGCCCCTCATCCTCAGGAACCTGGCGTACGCGTCGGCCAAAGTGTAGGTGCGGCCGTGGCCAATGTGCTGGGGGCTGTTTACGTAGGGGTAGGCTACGGTTATGAAGCGCTTGGGCCGGCCGGGCTGGACGTCCGCCTCAAACGCCCTGGCCTCGGCCCACCTCCGCTGCCACTTCTCCTCAATGGCCCTGAAGTCTAGCTCGGCCGGCGGGGGCTGATACACGGAGTAACCCAAGGTCGAGGAGGCACTTTAAGCATTTCCTAAGGGCGCGGGGCCGGACCTCACGGCCCTGTTGATGGCCACCTCGGCTATGTCGCCTCCGTAGTACGCTATGTTCCGCAAGTTTATGAGGATGACGCCGACGTGGAGCACGACGAGCTGGCTCTGCTCAGCCAAGGTCCCCTCCACCTGGCAGCGCATGCGCTCGACCAGCGCGCGCGCCTCCAGGGCCTCGTTGGCTAGGGAGGAGTCCTTAGACTGGAACGACCTGACCCCCTTGTCGTAGGCGCTAAAGGAGGCCTCGCCTATGGCCATTAGGTCGGACAGGAGGCGCTCCGGGAGGCCTATCCTGCCCTGGTGCAGGCTCTCCACCATCTTCGCTATATTCTCCACGCTATCTGCCGTGTCCTCTATCCGCTTCACCGCCACTAAGTAGTCCACGGCGTCGAGCGAGTCGATGTTGAGGGACCTAGCTACGCTAGGGTTGGAGATGGCGGCCCTGAGCTGCCTAGCGACTAGGAAGTATATTCGGTCCACGTCCCCGTCCCTTAGCACGACGCTCCGAGCCAGCTCTACGTCCCCCCTCTTGAGGGCGTCCATGGCCTCCTGAAACATCAAGGTGGTTATCAAGTGGGCCCTCCGAAAGCCCTGCTCTATCGGGAAGTCCGCGACGCCCACGAGCGCGTTTATGGTCGCCCCGTCGGCCGCCTCCTCAACTATCTCCAGGCCGCTCATGCGCTTGACGAAGTTGTCGATCTCCTTGAGCTGCTCGTAAGTGAGCCTATTGGCCGACCTGACCTTAATTACGTCGCAGCCGTCTAAGTAGGCGGCCACGATCTTCCTAAAGAGTAGGCCGGCCTTCTCGCTGGGGGAGGTGGTCACGACCGCCTCCTTCTTAATGGCCGGCGGCTTGCTCGGGTACACTGCTAGGGAGCCGTCGCTCTGCTCGAGCATGTACACCAGGCTGCTCGGCCTAAGGCCCGCCCGCCGA
Source organism: Candidatus Nezhaarchaeales archaeon (assembly GCA_038894875.1). Classification (GTDB taxonomy): domain Archaea; phylum Thermoproteota; class Methanomethylicia; order Nezhaarchaeales; family B40-G2; genus JAOAKM01. The sequence goes on along the minus strand of JAWAOK010000015.1, from coordinate 6,037 downwards.
GCCCACGCCTTAGGCAGGGAGACGGTGTACGTGGCCCTCCCTACGAGCTGGACCCTCCTAGTCTCCATAAAACTGCGGTCAATTATTTACACTCCACTAGTTTATTAACCCCTCGTCGGCGCCTGAAACTTATTTAAGGCCGAGGCGAGCTGACCCCGCGGTGCTCGCCTTGAGCGAGGAGGCCAGGAGGAGGGTACTGGAGGCCCTGAGAGAGGAGGCCAAGGGGGCGGCCGCCCTGGCGATATCGAGGAGGGCTGGGCTGCCGCTCATGGACACGATCAGGGTCCTGGAGGAGATGGTGAGGGAGGGGCTGGTGGAGAGGAGGGGCAAGACCTACCGCCTACTGAAGGCGTGAGGCGGCCGTGGGCAGGCCTGGGGAAATGGAGGAATAGCCGGGCCAGGATTCGAACCTGGGTCTGCGGGGCCAAAGCCCGCCATGCTTGGCCGCTACACCACCCGGCTTCAAGCTACAGGCCCTCCAGGGAGGTTTAAAGCTAGTGCAGGGCCTCGCGCACGCGGTCGAGTATCGCCTGGACCACGGCCTCCTTGCCTGGGTAGTCGGAGGGGGGCATGTAGAAGACGCTCACGTTGAGGCCCTTGGCGGACTTTAGCAGCTTGGCCTCCTCGCTAAGGGTCTTGTCGCCAGTTATGAAGACCGTGGACGCGAAGCGCTTGCTCAGGGACTCCAGGAGCCTCAGGACGTCGTAGTCGTCGGCCGCGGGGTGGCGGTAGGTCCTAGCGCCCACCTTAATCGGCTCCGCCAAGCCCACCCCGCCCACTTCGTGAATCTCCACCGCCGCTGGCGCGTACCTCTCTAAGGTGGGGGAGTACCCCCTGTGAGTCTGGTCGAGGACGAGCGCTAGGGAGGGGGAGGGGGCCTCGGGAGGCTGGGCCCTCGGCCTGACCTCAATCAGCACCTCGTAGTCGCCGCACTCCACCCTAACCCTCTTAGCCCTGCCGGGCTCAGCCCTCACCTCCACGTCCGCCGCGCCCACAGCCCCTTGGACTGGCTAGGCTCTTGTAAGCTTTATCGAGCGCTGGGCGGCCTAGCCGAGCCCCCCTTAGCTAGGGCCTCCCTGAGCCTCTCCCTAATCGCCTTCTTGTCGAACTTGCCAGTGCCGGTCTTGGGGATCTCGTCAACTACAATGAACGCATCTGGGATCCACCACTTCGGTATGACCCCCTCCTCCACGCACTTCATTAGGTGCTCCCTCAGCTCCCCCTCCGTTAGCTCCGCCCCCGGGGCGGGGACCGCGAGGGCTATTGGGCGCTCGCCCCACTCCTCGCTGGGCACGCCCACGACCGCGGCCTCAAAGACCTTCGGGTGCGTGCTTAGCAGGGCCTCTAGCTTAATTGAGGAGATCCACTCGCCCCCGCTCTTTATCAAGTCCTTCGCCCTATCGACTATGTGTATGCAGCGCTCCTCGTCCATAGTGGCCACGTCCCCCGTGTGCATCCAGCCCCCGCGCCAGAGCTCCTCAGACCTCTTCGGGTCCTTGTAGTAGCCCGGGGTGGCCCAGGGGGACCTGTAGACCACCTCCCCCACGTGCCTCCCGTCGGGCTCCACGTCCCTCCCCTCCTCGTCCACTACCCTCTGCTCAGAGAACGGGGGCGCCCAGCCGGTCTTCAGCCTAAACTTGAACTTCTCCTCCTCGGGCCAGTCGGCCATGTGCGACTTGGGCATGCACATGCCCATTATCGGGGCCGCCTCAGTCATCCCCCACCCGCTGAAGAAGCGCACCCCGAGCTCCTCCATCCTCCTGGCCAGCCCCTCGGGCAGGGGGCCGCCGCCTATGTTCACCACCAAGCTCTTCAAGCACTCCCTGTACGACCCCACCTCTGGGTGGTAGAATAGCCTCCTAGCCACGGTAGCTACGCACGCGGTGAAGATCCTCCTGCCGGGCCTCGACTCCCTCCTTATCAGCTCCAGGACCGCCTTCGGGTCGAACCTGCCGGGCAGTATGTGCTTCATGCCGTGGAAGAAGCCGATGTAGGGGTAGCCCCAGGAGTGGACGTGGTACATCGGGACTAGGTGCAGGATGGCGTCTGAGACCACGTCGACGCCCACCCTAGGGAGGCAGGCCGCCCAGACGAGGGTGTGGAGCGAGAGGGCCCTGTGGGTAAAGAAGCAGCCCTTCGGGGGGCCGGTGGTGCCCGAGGTGTAGCATAGGGTGGCCACCTGCTCCTCGTCCAGCTCTGGGTACTCGTACCTGGGGGAGGACCTGAGCAGCTCCTCGTACTCGTAGGCGGGCTCGAGCCTCGCCTCCGGCGCCCCGCCGTCCCCCATTATTACGTACGCCTTAACTGACTTCAGCCTCCCCCTGATCCTCTCGCAGAGGGGGACGAAGTCCTCGCTTAGGAGGAGGACCTCGTCCTCGGCGTGGTTAATGACGTAGGCCAGCTCCTCAGGGGGGAGGTAGGGGTTTATTGAGTGGAGCACGGCGCCCATGCAGGGGACGGCGAAGTAGGCCTCTAGGTGGCGGTGGGTGTTCCACTCCAGCACCCCCACCCTAGAGCCTCGCCCAACCCCCACGGACTCCAGGCCCCCCGAGAGCCTCCTGCACCTCTCGTAGAACTCGGCGTAGCTGTACCTCACTTTATCTCGGTACACTATCTCTTGCCTCGGGTACAGCTTCGCCGAGTCCTCGAGCAAGTGGGTCAGCGTCAGCTGGTACCTGTAGCCGACCCTCACGAAGCCCCCGTCCGACTGCGCCATGGGCCCAGCCTGCTGAGGGGGCGCCGCCCCTTAGCTTATTGTTCAGCCGTAGCGGTAGAAGGCCGCGAGCGGCCCAGCCCCACCGGCCTCCACGAGCTCGGGCCGGTGGGCTCCCACTGCTCAATGAAGCACACTAAGGTCCTGTGGGCCTCCCTGGGGTGCACGTAGAAGTACCTGACGCCGAACCTATCCACCCTGGGCTCCTTGTCCACGAGCTCCACGCCCCTCTCTCGGAGCCTAGATAGCTCGTAGTCTAAGTCGGGCGTTGAGAAGCATACGTGGTGCAGCCCCTCCCCCCGCCTCTCGAGGGCCCTCTCCATGGCCCCTCCGCGCTTGGCGGGGGCGAAGACCTCGAGCCTCGCCCCTCCGAGGTCTATGAAGGCCACGTCGACGAGGTCCTCCCCGTCCTCCAGCCCCCGGACGACGACCACCTCGCGGTCCTCCACCCCCAACAGCTCCTTGAAGCGCTCTAGCGCGGCCTCGAAGTCGCGCACGAGGACCGCCACGTGGTCCAGCCTAACCCTAGCCACGGGGACCCCCAATAGCTTAAGCCTCGGCCGTATTAAGGCCAGTGGGGCTGCGCTTGATAGTAGACTTCCACGTCCACCTAGGGCCCTCGCTGGCCCTGGGGGTCGAGGTGACGCTGAGGGAGGTGAGGGAGGCCATGGAGGAGGCCGGCGTGGACTTGGCCGTAGTCTTCCCGTTCCCATCCACTGCGGTGAGCCGGCCCTCCATAGTCGACTGGGTCGCTGAAGTAGCGCTGGCCGACGGGTCCCTCGTGCCCTTCTACTACGTGCCGGACGACTTGAGGCCGCCGAGCGGCGGCAGGTTCAGGGGGGCCAAGTGGCACTGGGTCAGGGGGGTCTCAGACTACAAGTCAAACTACGAGGTCCTCAGGGACCCGCGCCTAGACGACTTCGCTAGCGCCGTGAGCAAGCTGAGGATCCCAGTGGTATTCGAGGAGGAGCTGAGGTTTACGGAGGACTTCGTCGACCGCTACCCGGACGTAATCTTAGTGATTCCGCACGTGGGCATGCTGGGGGGCAGGCCCTTAGACTTCATCGAGCGCTTCAAGGGCTGCGAGAACGTGCACTTCGACACCTCCCTAGCCCCTCCGAGCGTAGTTGCCGAGGCCATCGCGGCCGCTGGGGCGGGGAGGGTGGTCTTCGGCTCCGACGTCCCCTTCGGCCACATGCTCAGCGAGCTGAGGAAGCTCGAGGGGCTCAGGCTCAGCAGCCTGGAGAGGGAGGCCGTCCTGGGGGGCAATGCGGCCAGGCTGCTAAGGCTGAGCCCGCAGTTCAGATGAGGTCCTCAGGTATCTCGCTGGGGCTGTAGGCGACCCTGGGCTTAAGGCCCGCCCTGCGCAGCCTCTCCGCCACGTGGGGGTATAGGAAGACGTACTCCTCCTCCAGCTCCTCGCTCAGCTCCGGGCTTATGGAGCGGAGCCTGGAGCGGAGCTCCTCCACCGACTCTCTAGAGCTGAATGAGAGCATCACCGCTGGGTGGCAGGGGACGCCGTGGTCCACGAGGGCCTCGAGGGCCCTGAGCTGGAGCCAGAAGCCGTCGGGGACGGCGCCAGTTAGCCTGGAGAACTCCTCCGGGCCGGCCCCCTTTAGGCTGACCCTCACGTGGACCCTGCTGAACTTAGACAGCTCCTTGGCGTAGGAGGGGTCGTGGCCTATCAGTATGCCATTGGTCTCGAGTATGAAGAGGTAGCGCCCGGACTCCTCGACCAGCTCCAGCAAGCTCAGTAGGTGCTCCCTGCCCAGCGTCGGCTCGTTGCCGCTAACCCTCAGCTGCCTGTACCCCCTCCTAGAGGCCACGGCGTCGAGCGCCCTAAAGACCTGCTCCGGCGTGTAGAACCTCCCGACGTTGGCTGGGTCGTCCCTCGGGACGTTGCTCCAGCAGAACACGCACTTGAGCTGGCAGCCGACGCAGTCCGCAGTCGCTATCCCCCCGTACCACCTGCCGCCCCTAGCCACCCTGTAGTACTTGCGCTGCGCTCCCCTAACCACTATGCGCTGGAGCCTCTCGGCGTACTCAATTGGGTCGAACAGCCCGGCCCCCTTTTGGGGAGGGCGGCCGGCTTAAGCTTATTTCTATCAGGCCCCTAGGGGCTCGCGTGCGGAGGATTAGGGCCCTATTAACTGACTTAGACGGCACGCTCTACCGGAGCGCTAGGTTCGAGGCCGAGGTCAAGAGGCTGACGCTGGAGATAGTGGCCGAGCTCCTCGGCACGAGCTTGGCCGAGGCCGAGGGTAGGCTTAGGGAGGCTAGGAGGGCGTGCAAGACCTTGACCATGAGCCTAGATTACATGGGGGTCCCTCGAGAGCTATTCTACGAGGAGCTCTCCAAGAGGATTAGGTACGGCGAGCTCCTGAGCCCGGACCCCAGGATAGCCCGCCTACTCAACGAGGTGAGGGCGAGGGGGTACAAGGTCGCGATAATAACGAACTCGGGGAGGGCCCACGCGCTCAAGACTATGGGCGCGCTGGGGATTCCGCTAAGCGCCGTTGACGCGCTGGTGACGAGCAGCGATGTGAGGAGGCCCAAGACGGACCCTGAGCCCTACCTAAAGGGCCTCAGGCTCCTGGGGGTGGAGGCTAGCGAGGTGGTCTACATGGGCGATAGAGTCGAGGAGGAGGTCAGGCCGGCCAAGGAGCTGGGGATGATAACGGTCCTGGTCTCCCCCCAGCCGGTGGAGAGCCCCTGGGTGGACTTCGTCATAGATGAGCCGTTCAAGGTGCTAGAGGTCTTGGAGGGGCTCAACGCGGCTTGGGGCCGCGCCCAGCCCCCCGGCCGCTAGATTGAGGATGGCGTCGACCTGCCTCGCTATTATGCGCGCGGGGAGGCGGGGCTCCATTATCAAGACGCACGCCCCTCCCCTGCGGGCCAGCGCCCTCATTAGGGAGAGGGCGGAGGCGAGCCTAGACTTGGAGTCCACGTCGCCGCAGGCCCTCAGGGCGGGCGAGAGCAGGCAGTCGAAGGCGGCGACTGAGAGCGACCCTCCCGCCAGGACGGGGCCGAGCGACTGGATGAGGGCGGCCAGCCTAGAGGCCTCAGCGGGCACTATGGACACGAGGGTGCGGTCGAGGAGGCGGTCCGCGCCCAGGGCCCTGGAGGCCTCCACTAAGAGCCTAGTGGAGCTCGGGTAGGGGGAGAGGAAGAGGGCTGGGCCGCGGCGGGGCGCCGCTGCCCTTAAGAAGGCGGCCGCCCTCTCAACCGGGCCCCCCACGACCAGTACCGTCGGCACCCCGCGCCTCCCTCAAGCGCTCAATGAGCCTGTGCAGCAGGACGGAGCCTATGTGAGTGCACACCTGC
>JAWAOK010000014.1:0-25034 GCA_038894875.1 Candidatus Nezhaarchaeales archaeon | reverse complement strand
CGGCTGAGGAGATGCCCAGGATAGTGGGCGAGTACGATAGGGCCGAGCGGGTGTACTATGGGATCGAGGAGGTAGGCGACGAGAAGACCTCGCTCCTCCTCAAGCGAAGCTACGAGCTCTCCCAAGTCGGGCCGCCGCCCCCCTCTGCGCCCGCCCAGCTCCCATACGACTTCGCCGCCGTACTCCTCCAAGTGTACCCAGACCTCTCAGTCGAGAGGGCCCTAGAGCTGATGGCTAGGACCGGGCACCTCAGAAGGCCTCCGACGGATGCCGACGTGGCTAGGGTCGCTGAGAGATTGAGGCAGGTTAGGGCGTGGCTGGCTAAATACTCCCCTCCCTCGGCCAAGATCAGGCTACTCAGTGACCCGTCTAGCGTGGCTAGTCAGCTGAGCACAGCCCAACGAGCCGCGCTGAAGAGCGCGGCGGAGAGGCTCCTCAGCCGTAGGGAGTGGTCTCCCCACGAGCTCAATAACGAGCTCTTTAACGTGGCGAGGAGCCACGGCCTCGACCCGCCCGAATTCTTTGAAGCGGCCTACTTAGCCCTGCTAGGCAGGCGCTCAGGGCCCTGGCTGGCCAACTTCGTCCTAGCCCTTGGCACTGAGGAGGTGGCTAAGAGATTCCTTCAGGCCTCGGGCCATTAACTATAAGCCATTAAGAATAAAGTGGGTCGGACTTAAGGGCTGAGGCCCAGGCCCACGTACTTGTTTAGGGCCCTGCACACGTCCTTTTGCGTAATGACGCCCACCATCCTTCCTCCTTCGAGGACCACTAGCCTCCTGATGTTCCTCTCCGCCATCAGTCGCCCGGCGTCGGTTATGTATGCATCTGCGCTCACCGTCACTAGCGGGCTGCTCATGACCTCCTTGACCTTAGTCTTAGAGGGGTCCAGGCCCCTCATAACCACCCTCTTCAATACGTCCCTCTCCGTTAGGATTCCGACCGGCCTACCCGCCTCAGTCACTATTACCGATCCCACCTCCCGCTCCACCATCACCTTGGCGGCCTCACTTACTGTGGAGGACCCCTCGACGCTAATTACGCTTGGCGTCATTATCTCCCTCACGAATATCGGGAGGCTCACGCAATCCACCCTCACAGGCAGGCCCGCGCCAAGCTTTTTAAGCTTCTTAGCAGTGGCGTGGCCCTACCTGGGCTCCCCCTCACTGCTCCACGGGCTTAAGGCGATGAGAGACACTAGAGTTAGGGCGAGTGCTGCAAAGGCGGCCACGGCGACCCCTCCCTCACTAACTGCCCAATAGAAGGAGGCAATGGTTAGGAGGAGCAGGGTCGTTAGGGCGACGGCGGCGAGCAGCCACCTTAGCCACGACATCTCTAGTCACCCTCAGCCACTAGCTAGGCGCCCCCTAGCCTCAGTGGACACCTTGGAGAAGCCAGCCTCCCTAGTCACGTAATATACGGCGTCTGCAGCCTCCTCCACCTCCCTCTCGTGCGTGACCACTATTAGCTGCGGCAGGGTCCTGGGCCCCTCCTTAAAGAACCTCTTGAGGATCTCCACTAGCTCCCTCCTTCGAAGCTCATCTAAGTGTATCGTGGGCTCGTCTAGTATCATGAACTCAAGCCTCTCCTCTGCTATGGCCTTGGCTATGGCCAACCTAAGCGCCAGGGCCACCGCCACGCGCTCCCCTCCGCTTATGGAGTCGATGGGCTGCTCCCCCAGCGGGCCTATCAGGGTCGGCTCAAAGTCCTCATTCAACTTAATGTCGCTGTACTCTAGGTCGAACTTAGAGAGGTACTCCCTCGCGTAGTGCTCTATGAGCGGCGTGGCCCTAGCCCTCACTAGCTTCTGGACCCCGTCCTTTCCGAAGCTAGCCCTTATCCCCTTTAGGAGCTCTACGAGCTTGGCCCTAAGAGCCCTCTCCCCCTCCCTCTCCCTTAGCTTAGCCGCCACCTCCTCGAGCTCCCTTCGCCTAGACTCTAAGTACCTCTTCTCGGACTCTATCTCAGCGCTCCTCTTTATTAACTCCTTTAGCTCCCTATCGGCTGCCTCGTACTCACTCTTAATCTTCGCGTAGGCCTCTGCGCTGTAGCCCAGCCTATCCCTCTCTCGCCTCAGTAGCTCTACCTTAGAGCTGACTTCCTCAATCGCGGCCTTAATTGAAGCGAGCTTACTAAGTACCTCGTCCTTGGGCGGCCTCATCCCAAGGGCCTCCAGGACCCCAAGGTACCTTCGATAGTCCCCCTCAAGCCTATTTAGCTCGTCCCTAATCCCCTCGAGCTCCTTTACCCTACGCTCGGCCCTCTCGAGCTCGCGTAGCCACCCCCCTAGCTCGGCCAGCCCCTCCTCCAGCCTCCTCCGCCTCTCTCTAGCCTCCTTGACCAGCCTCTCGAGGTAGCTTAGGTTGACCTTCGAGAGCCCCTCAAGCTCCCGCTCGAGCCCCTCCTCCCTCCTCCTGGCCTCCTCCAGCCTAGCGCTCAGCCCCTCAAGCTCCGCCTTCAGCTTGGCCGCTATGCTTGAGCTCAGCTCAGCGCTCAGCTCCCTCTCGCACACTGGACACTCGTACGGGTTCGCGGCAAGCTCCTCGAGGAGCCCCCTCCTCTCAGCCACAGCCCCCAGTAGCTCCTCGACCCTCCTGCGCGCCTCCTCGGCCTCCCTGCGCACCTCCTCAAGCCTAGCCTCAAGCCCCTCCCTCAGCTTAGCTACATCAACCGCGCGGTCCACGGCCGCCCCAGTGAGGCTCGCCACCCTCTCGAGCTCCCTCTCCATTTCCTCCTCGATTGCGCTTAGCTCCCCCTCCCCCTCCTTAACCTCCTCCTCGAGCCTCTGAGCCTGCCTCCTACACTCGCTCAGCCTGGCCTCCTCGGCGGCCAGCGCGCTTAGCTCACTCCTCAGCAACTCGTACCGCTCCTTAATGGCGCTCAGCCTAGCGGCCTCCTCCTCCAGCTGGCTTATGGAGACCAGCTCGCCCTCCAGCCTCTTGGCATCTCCATACTTTCTCTCTAGCTCTAAGAGGAGGCTGTTTATGGTTCCCTCTATTTCACGACTCCTCCTCCCGACCTCCTCGTACCAGTCGAGCAGCCCCCTCAGCCCCTCAGCCCTCTCCCTGGCCCTCCTCAGCCTGTCCTCAATTAGGCCCCCCTCCTTGACCACCTCCTTGAGCCTGTCCTCTACCTTCGCCAGCTCATCCCACCGACTCTTCAGCACCTCTATCTCCTTCTCAAGGGCCCTCAGCCTCGCCTCCTCGTCACTTACGACGCTCCTCATCAATTCGTAGGCCTCCTCTAAGTCGCTTATGCCCAGGAGCTTCGAGATCATCTTCTTGCGCTCAGAGGCCTCGCGCGCCAGGAGGCTCTCTATCTCCCCCTGCCTAACGTAGGCCGCCTGCCTGAAGAGGCTCTCGTCCATCCCTATTATGCTCTTGATCTCCTCGGTCACCGGCCTCGCGCCCTCTGCTATGAGGCGCTTGGAGCCATTGAGCACTTCGTAGAGCCTAGCCTCCGACTTCTCCGCCGCCCCCCTCCTCCCTATCTCCCGCTCAACTAAGTATTGTCGGCCCCCTGAAGTAAACCACAGCCTAACTGAGGCTGTGTTGCTAGCTCTATTGATTAAATTGTCGAGGGACCGGCCCCTTGAGTGGGACCTAAAGAGGGCGAAGCTAATGGCGTCTAGTATGCTAGTCTTGCCCGCTCCGTTCGGCCCCACTATCGCCGTGACCCCTAGGTCGAAGTCGAGCAAGGTCTGTCGGTGGGAGATGAAGTTCCTTAGCTCCACTCGGTTGATTATCAAAGCGGCCCTCGCCTACTTCGCCATGCGCTTGTAGTTAAGCGTTGAGGGGCCGGCCGGGGCGCTCGACGCCCTTAGCCACTCTTCAACGAGCCTCTTGGCCTCCTCCACCCTGTCCTCCTTGTCCCTGCTCTCGTCCCTCAAGATCTTAAGTAGCTCATAGGCCAGCCTGGAGGCTTCGTCGCTGCCTAGGAACTCCTTAAACAGCTGCCTGTAATCTATCGGCCCCCTCACTTCAACAGCCACGGCCCCCTCGCCCACCTCAATAAACTCCGGCCTCCACGTTAAGACGTGGGGCGACAACCTCCTCCTCCCCTCCTCGTAAACCCTCCTCCTATCTACCTTGGCCCCCTCTACTTTCAAGTGGACGACGGGCTTCTTATGGCAGAGCTTGGCCTCGTTAGCTATTCGAGAGAGCCCCTCCTCGAGCCCCTCGTACCTCACCGTGGCCTCCATCTGGGGCCTTATGGTGCTCAAGTCCACCCTATGCAGCTCCGCCTCCTCCTTAGATAGGTCCACTATGTAGAAGCCCTTGCCCACCTCCCTCCACACCTCGATTTCGTCGCGGCTCGTTATCTCGAGGGAGCCGGAGTAAGCGACTAGGGTCTTGTAGAGCCAGGCCGACCCCCTGCGGTGCACGTGGCCCAGGGCCACGTAGCTAAAGGGGCCCGCGAGCTCATCGAGATAGAGCTCGTACTCAAATGGGAGGAACCGGTCCACCGCTTGGTGGAGGACGAGGACGCTCCTCGGGTAGTTCTTGGCTAGCTCAGCCAGCCGGGCCACCATGCCCCTCAAGTCCTCCCTGTACTTACGCGGGTGATGGTAGAGCCCCGCTACCAGCACCTCGCGCCCATCGCCTCTGACTACGTCGTAATCTGAGTCCAGCCCCAGGCTTGTCAGGCAGTCAGATAGCAGGCTGTGCGGGGGCATGGCCCTCCTCTTTGGCAGGTCGTGGTCCCCCAGTACGGCGTAGACCTTCACGCCGCGGTCCCTCAGCCTGGCCAGCTGCTGCCTAGCCTTGTAGATGGCCTTAATTGGCGGCCTAGAGTCTTCGAAGAAGTCCCCTGCGTGGACTACTGCGCTCACGCGCTCACTGAGGATTTTGTCGACGGCCTCCTCGAAGGCGTCGTAGAAGTCATCCTCCCTCTCGTCTAAATTGTACTGACGGTAGCCTAAGTGAGTGTCAGCCAGGTGCGCTATTAACACGACCGGCCCCCTGCGCCCCCCATAGCTCCCCCTTCACGCATCGCGTCACCTCGGGACCTGGATGAGGCTCTTGAAATCGTCTAACCTCGGCCTGGGCTTCGACCACTCCGCAGCCACGTCTATGTCCCTGCCAGCTAGCTTGGACGTATGGTGATCTATCTTAACTAAGGCGGGCACCTTAACCATCATCCCCAGCACTATCGCCTCCCCTACGTTGAGCGACGGTAGGTGGGCGAGGAGGTCGTCACTGAGCGCCTCGCTCGCCTGCTGGACGTGGCGCTGGTCGGTGGGCTCCACCATCCTAAGCACTATCATGTTATTCGCCTGCGACAGCGCGTCTGGGTCGAGCGCCTTGGGCCTCTGGCTGACGAGGCACAGCCCCACGCCGAACTTGCGCCCCTCCCTCGCTATCCTACTCACCCAGTACTTCGATAGGGTGTCCCTATTGGCTGGGGCCAGTATGTGCGCCTCCTCCAGGACGGTGAATATGGGCCTCGTCAACCTCCCCCTCCCCTCTAGCACGCTACGCTTCCGCTCGTAGAGCACCCTTCGAAGCGTGTGGCTAACGATCACGTCTGCAGCCTCCTCGTCCACCTTGCCTAAGTCTACGACGTTGGCGGCCCCCTCCCTTATCTTTGAAGTTACGTCCTCCTCCCTCAGGTCCACTATCTTCTCGTACCGGTCTACGAAGCTCTCGAGCTTATTGATTAGCGACGCTATAGCGTCCCTGTCGTGCTTGTGCGCTTTAGACTCGAGCCCCTCCAGCGCGCTTCTCAATGCCTCTAGGAAGTCCTTGGCCCCCCCTAGGCAGGCTTCCGAAGCCTCCTTATGCGCCTTCCTAAAGAGCCTCTCTTGGACGTGGTAGCGAGCCTCTATCCTCATTAGCTGCATTAACTCCTCCGCAGTCATGTAGATTGGGTTTACTGAGGGCTCTATCACATTGACTGGCCCGCCCAAGTAGGCCCTGACGTACTCAGAGTGCATGTCGAAGATTAGCACCGTCCCCCCTAGGCCCACGAGCCCGCTAGCTATCACGGCGACAGCGTTGGACTTCCCAGCCCCAGTCATGGCCAGGATCGCCAGGTGGCGGGTGACCATGCGGTTAACGTCTACGTAGACCGGGACCTCGGGGTGGGAGATGAGCGAGCCTATCCTCACCCCCGCCCCATCCCCCTTGCCGAAGACCTTCGCTAAGACCTCCTTGTCCGCCTTCCTGACCTCGGCCCCCGGCTGAGGGGGCGAGCGCGGCATGCTCAAGGTCTCTAGGCTGCCCAACACCTTAATCCTCCCCTTCACATAGACGTCCCTCGAGCCCTCGAGCCTTCGAAGCCTCTCCACCACCTTGGGGTCGTGAACGTCCCCGCTCAATGATACGCTGCCGCTAATTAGGCCCTCCACCATGCCCAGCACGCCACCCTCGCTGTGCTCAATTACGACGTATTGGCCCAGCTTAGGTGGCTCAATCGACAGGAACCACGCTGAACTGGGGGTGGACTCGCCTATGACGTACCCCAGTACCTCACCCAAGCATGGCAACCTCCGGCCCCTTGTGGAGCCCAAGAATGCGGACCACGCGCTCTATCTCGTCGTTGCCGACCTCTACGTCTTGGTGGGCCTTGCTGAGGGGGTACGGGTACCCGGCCACGGAGTAAGGCGCGACCTCGTCCAACAGCTCCTCGACCTCCCCCCCACTTAGTGCGCCTGGCACCTCGAACCTCAAGACCGGCCCCCCCTCTTCAAGCCTGGCGTAGAAGAGGGTCAGCCTAAGGGACCTGAAGAACTCTAAGTAGACGGGGAACTCCTTCTTGACCTTATCCGTGATGTAGCACTCAAAGGGCCTAGAGTAGCCCGGCCCTCGCGTGAACTGCTGAAATAGGGCCAGGTCCGGCTTGGGCGCTGAGAAGTAGTCTATGCCCCTACTGGTCTTAGAGACGAAGGCCACCCTCGCCCCGCCCACCTCTAGGACCCTCTTCAATATTATTAGCTTCTCCACTCCGCTTAGAAAGCTGAGCGCCATACCCGCCCTCCTCCCGTAGCTCTCCCTGAGCTCAAGCCAGCTCTCCTTAGAGACCACCTTCGGCAGGTCCGGGCCCGCGTCCTCGAGCCTTAGCACAAACTTATCTATTCCGGCGAGCCTCCTCCCGCGCTCGGCGTAGAGGGGCTTAATTAACGTGCTTACTAAGGAGCCGTCGACGAGCACTCTGTCGACTCCGCGCTCCTCCAGGGCTTTGAAGGCAACCTTCAGCTCCAGTATCTCGCAGTAAGTCCTAACCCTCTCCTCAACATACCTATACGGCAGTAGGACGTCTACGTCCAGCAGCCTCAACGGCTCCTCTGCCACGTCTCCATCATATATCACCCCCTCAGCATTAACTACGTACACCACCCAATCTGAGTACTCCCTGTAGTTCCTGCCTCCGTCGACCCCACATATCCTAATGCTACCGACCCTCCCCCCCTCATAGGGCACCCACGCCTCATCAACAGCCTCTCTAGGCACCCACTCCTCCACGACGCTCCTCCTTATCTCCTCGCCCTTAGACAGCGCCAGCTCATAGACATCGTCGAGCAACGTCCATCCTCAATCACTCTTAGCACACAACTCCTTAAATTTAGCTAAATGCGGCTAGGCTAAGGCCTTCCTCGCGGCGCCTGCGTTAACAAGCCCCCTTGCTAGTGCAATAGTTGGTAACTCGGGAACAATGAAAGGCTTATTTAGCCTGCAGCAGTCATTAATAACGGGCGCCCTTGACCTTAACAGCTGAGCAGATCGAGGAGGCCAAGAGGCTAAGGAGCGAGGGGCTAAATTATGCTGAGATCGCCAGGCGGCTCGGCGTCCCCAAGTCCACGCTGTACTACTCTATGAACCCAGAGCGTCGGAGGGCGCACGCAGCTAGGTGGAGGGCCAAGGCGAGGGGGGTCGAGCCCCCCGTCGGAGCTAGGAGGTATAGGAGGGTCACCCAAGAGGACGTTAAGGCCATCCTAGAGCTCAGCGAAAGGGGGGAGAGCATTTCGTCAATAGCTAAGTCCCTGGGCAGGTCCACGTCCCTCGTGCACTACGTACTTAGGAAATACAGGGAGGGATCAGGGGAGGCTAGGTCTTGAGCGTTGGCTAGGTTGACCGAGCGCTTCACGCTGTCTATAGACCCCCCTCCCGACTTCAGCCTACACCTAACGTCTTCAGCCTACAACTTCAGCTGGTTCTACGACGGCCGCGCCCTCCTCCTCCCGCTATCGCTCTCTCCCCCAGCAGTGGCGAGCATAGTGGAGGACCCCCCTTCGCTAAGGGTCGTGTGTTATGGGGAGGTTGAGAGGGGGGAGGCGGAGGACCAGGTCAGGTCCAGGCTTGGGATAAATGAGGACCTCGAGGAGTTCTACCGCCTCGCCTCAGATGACGCGCTGCTGCGGGCGGTCCCTAGGAAGCTTAGGGGCATGAGGCTCAGGACGATGCCTCCGTGGTATTCCTTCATTGCAGCCCTCTGTCAGCAGAATGCTAGCTTTAGGCAGGGCTGGTCCATGGTCTATCGCCTCCTTAAGCTCCTAGGGCGCTGGTTCGAGGTGGGCCCCCGCGCGATCCCCCTACCCCCCTCGCCCAGGGACGTGGCCGACTTAGGCCTCGAGGCCCTGAGGGGGGCTGGGCTGGGGTTCAGGGCACGCGCCTTGAGCGAGGCGGCCCGCCTACTAGTTGACGAGGGGCTCGAGGACCTAGCCCCGCGCGACTTAGAGGGGCTCAGCAGGGTCAGGGGGGTGGGCAAGTACACCATTAGAGTGGCCAGCCTATTCTCAAGTAGGCGGTACGAGGAGCCGCCCGTGGACCGATGGCTGCTCAAAGTGACCTCAGAGGCCTACGGCGTGCCCTTGAGGAGGCTTGAGGAGGGCGAGGCGCTCATTAAGAGTAGGTGGGGCAGGTGGGGAGGGCTCTTCGCCTTCTTCGCCACCATAGTGACGGACGCCGAGCCCGGCAGGGCCGCCGTTGAGAGGGTCAGGAGGGGCCTCCTAGAGCCCTCACTGAGTTCAGGCAGGCCCAGCCCCATGACGCTTTGGAGGTTCTTGTAGCTGGAGCTCAGCGCCCTCGATCGCCACTACCCTCCTCTGGTACAGCCTGGCGGCTATGCATAAGCACAGACAGGCGGAGGCTGCGTAGAAGTACTGAGTCACGTAAGCACGCAGCGGTAGTGTGACGGTCAGCCCGGCCACCGCCAGCCTTAGGGCCCCCTCCCCCACGAGGAGCGGCCCCTCAGCACTCAGCACCCTTGCCCCCAGTAGGCTAGCGGCATAGCTCAGCAGCAGGTCCCTAAGCGGGGAGCTCGCGAGCAAGTACGGCAGCGCAGCTACGATGATTACGGCCGAGAGCCCCCACGCTATTTTGGACAACCCGAAGGAGAGCAGCGCCTTGGACCAGCCCCTCCTCGACAGCGAGCCCGCGGCCATTAGGACGGCCCCCACGAGCACAGATAGCCAGGCCCCCAAGGTCAGGTAGTCCACGACGCTCGGCACGACGTCGCACCCGAGCACCTCAAGGCTGACCTTAAACGGCGACACCTGAAAGGCGGCCACCTCGCCTACGCTAAGCACCCACCAAGGAGCCTCCTTACTGGCGGCGAGCGCTAGCATTAGCCCCGCGGCGACCAGCCCGATCGGGTTCAGTCTCCTCCTCAACGCGCTCACTCGCTCAGCCTAAATCTTATGTTAGCCGTGCCGAGGTAGCTCTCCCCCTCTACCCTCACCCCGCCGAGGCTCAGGCTTAGGGAGGCGCTAAAGCTGGCCACGAGGCTCACCTCCAACCCCTGCTCAGTCGGGTAGGCGTGATAGTTCGCGACGTGCTCCATCATAGAGCGAATCACGTGGATGTCGATGCTTAATGAGCGTCCTCCCTCCGGCGGCACCTCAACTGGTTGGCTGAGCGCTCCCTCGCCCAGCAGCTGCCCATGGTCGCTGCACGTCGCGCGAAAGCTCAGCCCCTCCACCCTAAGGGCGAGCGGGAGGCCGTTGCGCACGGTCAAGGTGAGCTCGAGCACCGCCCCGTCTAAGCTGGCCTCCCTTACAACTAGGCCCCCGTACTCTATACTGAGCCCTTGACGCCCCAGGGCGCTTAGAGTCTCCTCGAGGCCCTCGAGCCTGGGGAGCACGTAGTCCGCGAGGTTGAAGTTATGTAGGTGTAGCCCATAAGTGACCGTCCCTACTATGAGGGCGAGGGACGCGATGGCTAAGAGGGGCCTGATCATCATCCATGCCTACTTAGTGTATTATTAGGTATAGCAGGCCTATGCGCCGCTCCGGTATTTAAAGCCGCCGCCCCTTGGCCGGCCCTAGAACCTAAGCCTGGTGCCCACCGAGCTGACCACGAACCCCTCGCCAAACTCCTTGGCCATCTTAACCGCCGCCCTAAAGCCCGTGCAGTGCATGGGGACCACCACCCTCACCCCCGCCCTCTTTAACTCCTCAACGGTCCTGTCGAGCAACTCGGCGCTCGCCCCTGAGAGGTGGAAGCCGCCTACGACTGCGTACGGCCCCTTTCCAGTAAGCTTTGCAACGTGCCTGACGGTATTCACTATGCCTGAGTGCGCACAGCCAGCAATGACTATGGGCCCCACGTCCCTAACGCAAACGACCAGGGCCTGGTCGTCTAGGATCGGGTCCGCCTCGTAAAGGCCGTCCCTAATCCTCCTAGCAACCTCCAGCCCCCTCTCGAAGTCGGTCACCCTCTCGACCTCGCCCGTTGTCAATAGCCCCGGCGCCAGCGGGACTGGGTTCCTAGCCTTTACGACAGCCCCGCCAGCCTCCTCTACGTCGGCCTCCCTCAGCTCCCAAGGCCCTAGCGTCAGGCCGCTTGGCAGGGTGAAGAGCCTGGTGCAGAAGGCCTCGGGATGCACGTAGACTGGAACCCTCTTCTTGCCCTTAACCCTCTTGAGGAGCTCTCGAAGCCCTCCGTAGTGATCTAGGTGCCCGTGGCTCAGGAAGACGGCGTCTATTGACAATGGGTCGATGCCCAGCACCTCCATGTTGTGGACCACCCCACAGTCCGTGAAGCCACAGTCCATAAGCACCCGCCTCTCAACCCCCTGCCCCCCGACCCTCACTAGTAGGGAGAGCCCGTGCTCCGCAATGAGCTGGCGTGGGGAAGAGAGCGAGGAGGCCACGCCCCAGCGCTTAGCCACGCCCTCGTCCTCTAGCAGCACGTCGATGTAGTTGTCTATGATTACGACCACTTCGAGGAAGTCCGCGACCCCCACCCCTAACATAGCTAAGCCTACGTGCGGCTGGGCTATTAATCCTTACGTGCACTAGCTAGTCAGTGCCCTCAGCGAGCCCAGCGTCCGTGTGCGAGAAATGTTAAAAAAGCATAAGCAGCAGGCTGAGTTAGCTTGGGGCTAGAGAGCAGCTACACTGAGCGATTGAGGAAGAGGCTAGAGGGGTCCGCACTCCTCAACGTACCCGTAATCTTCGGCCTGGGCTCTGGCGGGGGTAGGGTCCTCGCCAAGCTGTCCATACCTAGGCTCAGGGCCATTAAAGTGGCCATCAACTCAAGCGCGAGGGACCTGAAGCAGATAGAGCCCTCCGTCGACTTAGTAATTCCCTGCGGAGACTTGGGCGGGTCGGGGATGATGCCGGAGAAGGGTAGGGAGGACTACCTAGAGGTAGCGGAGCTCGTGCCGCGCGTGGTAGAGAAGGCCTGTGAGGCGTGTGGGTGCGCTGAGCCGGACATTGTGGTTACCGTAGCCAGCCTAGGGCACGGCTTCGGGAGCGGCGCGCTCCCCGAGCACCTCAAGGTCATTAAGGAGTCCTTCCCCAGGTCAGTCCAGCTGGTGTTCGCCATAACCCCCTTTCACTTTGAGGGGTGGGACCCCCTAGTCAGGGCCTTCAATAGTCTAAAGGAGTCCACTAAGTACGCTACCGTGTTCCCACTGTCAAATCAAGTGGCTAGTCTCAAGCTGGGCCAGGACCTCAATAAGGTCAAGCTGGACGACGTTTATGAGGCGATCAACTCTCGAGTGGCTGAGGCGTTAGGTACGTTGTTCGACTCCCTCACCACCTCTGAGGGGGTCAAGATGGGCATGGACAAGAGCGACTTGAGGAACATATTAAAGGGGGAGCTCGGGGCCGTGGGGGTAGCTAAGTACCCCTCCCTGTCCGGCCTCACTGTAGAGAGGGTCCTTAACGACCTCGCTTCGTCTATCTACGTGAGGATAGTGGCTGGGCCAGAGGGGCTCTACGGCGCCTACATCATAGACTCCGGCTCACCCGTACCCCTAGCACTCATCAATGAGCTGAGCCGCGAGCTAATCCTTAAGTGGTCCTTTAGGTCCCAGTTCTTAAAGCCCCTGATAATAGAGCGCCCCAAGCCCGAGTCGACGATCCTCGTAATCATGACAAACATCCTATTTGGGAAGCACGCTGAGAGGGAGATCTTCAGCCAACTCTTCGGCCTCTACTTGGGCGACTACTGGTCCAAGCTGTTGGTAAAGAAACTGAAGGAGCTATTTAAGTAGCCCCGGCGCCCTCGGCAAGGCCGAGCCTCTCGAAGGCCGCCCTCATGGCGCTCGCCACTGCCTCCACGGCCTCATCTACCTCCTTAGACACCCTCCCCCCCAAGCTCAGCTCCTTCGCCTGGATGCCGATGAGAGTCGCCTCGGCCCCCACTTCGTGCTTTAAGTAGAGCGCGAGCAGGCTTAGGGAGGGCTTGTGAGCGTCCCAAGCCAGTCCGCTGAGCTGGCTGGGCTCGAGCACCACGACCTCCCCCGGCGCTAGCCCCGCGTGCACAGCGTCTACTATGACGACGTGGTCGGCCCCAAACTCCCTAACCTTATCTGTGAAGCTCTCGGGCGCTGTTGAGCACTCTAAGACTAGGACGTCGCGCAACTTAGCCCTCTTCAGCCTCCTAGCTAGCCTTAGGCCGGCGCTATCGTCCCCCCTCAAGTAGCTGCCCACCCCCATCACCACCACCCTCCTGGCCCCCCTCAGCCTAGACACTAGCTCATCGACTAGGCGGTCGTGGGCAGCGCCCGCCCTAGATTTTGGGCGCGCCGCCGTCCTAGGCCCGCTTCTCGAGCCTCTCGACTGCCTTGAGCACGCCAGCCAATATCGCCTCTGGCTTTGGCGGGCACCCCGGGACGTACACGTCCACTGGTATTACTCTGTCCACCGGCCCCGCCATTGCGTAGCTCCCGTCGAACACGTCCCCCGACGTCGCGCAGCTGCCCACCGCCACGACCGCCTTGGGCTCAGGCACCTGCTCATAGGCCCTCCTGAGCCTTTCGCTTACCTGGAGCGTGACTATCCCGGTCACTAGCAGTATGTCCGCGTGCCTGGGGGTCCCCTTTAGGAGGACCCCAAACCGCTCAGCGTCGTAGAGCGGCGTGAGCGCAGCCACTACCTCTATGTCGCACCCATTACAGCCGCCGCAGGGGAAGTGCATCACCCACGGGGACTTCCTGCGGGCCCAGCTGCTCAAGGCCCTCACCCCATCTTTAACATGAATGCGTGCGCCCTCCTCAAGGCCTCCGCCCTGGCCCTGCACTTTAGGCAGAGCGAGGCGAGGCGCTGGTACTCATCCACCGGGGCCCCCCTCTTCAATAGGGCGTCCCTCACGCCCTCAATTATCTTAGATAGGTGCCTCTCCGTAGTCACCGCAGAGCCACACTCTGGGCAGCGGGCTAGGCCGAGCTCCACCCTGTCCTCGGCCTCCTCCTTCTTACTAACGACAATTATGAACTCCCTGGAGAGCTTGATGCCCTCCCACGGGCACGAGTCCTCGCACCTGCCGCAGAATGCGCAGTGCCCGTGCCACACCCTGACGACCCTCTTCAAGCCCTCGTCGGCTACGCTAATGGCCCCGGCCGGGCATACCCACTTGCAGGCGCCGCAGCCGACGCACCTATCTCTGTCGTAGAGCGGCCTCCCCCTGAACCCCTCAGCTGGCGGTATTTGGCGGCGCGGGAAGGGGACCGTGGACGGCCTGAGCAGCCCCTTGAGGCTCTCCAGCGCAGTCCTTAGGTTCACCATGACAACAGCCCCGTGGAGGCTCTAACTAAGTCCACTAGCGCCAGCCCCAGCCCCCAGGAGAGCAGGAGCTTAAACGCTTGGTCCACCCTCAGCCTGGCGCTCTGGGCGTCCACGAACGAAGCCACGAACACCACCGCCGCGCATAGGGCTAAGAAGGCCGCGAAGTTCAACGCGTCCACCTCGGTGAACCGGCCTCCAGCTAGGAAGAGGTTCACGAAGAGCGCCGGCAGCACCATCCACTTAAAGATGTTGCCCAGCTCAAAGATGCCCAGCAGGCTGCCCGAGTAGTCGGTGAAGGGGCCTGCGACTATCTCCACCTCAGCCTCCGGTATGTCGAAGGGCTTGCGGCCCAGCTTTAGCCCCATTGCCATTAGGAATGCGATCGCAGCGAGCGGGTACTTTACTATGAATGGGCAGGCGGCCTGGGCCTCGATGATGGCCTGGAGGCTGAGGCCGCCGGCGGCCCTAGCCAAGGCTAGGGCCGAGGCCACGAAGGGTATCTCAGAGGCCACGAGGAGGCTCAGCTCCCTACTGGCTCCAATAGCTCCGTACGGATTCCCTGAGCTGGATCCGGCGATCACCACGGCCACGCCCGGGACTATTAATGCTATTAACACCACGAGGACGTCCCCCACGACACTCAGCGGGGCCTCGACTCCCAGCGGGGTCAGTGCTACGGCGACTAAGCATCCAGCTAGGGCCAGTGAGGGCGCCGCCACGAACCACCCTCGGCTGGCGGAGGCCGGCACGGCCGTCTCCTTCGTCAGCAGCTTCAGAAGGTCCGCGATTGGCTGGTACACTGGGGGCCCCATCCTGCACTGGAACCTAGCCCTCAGCTTCCTAAATAGCCAGTAGAAGAGGGCGCCGAAGGCGAAGGCTATTGCGACGTTGAGGGCGACTAGCCAGGCCTTGGCCAGCTCGTAGCTCACGGCACTACCCCCCTGGCCAGCTCCTCGAGCGTAGCCACCTTGGCGTCCCCCGTCCTAACGTCGACCACCTCGACCCTGTCGGTGCAGGCAAAGCAGGGGTCTATGCTGGCGAAGATTATTGGGGCGTCGGCTATCGTGTAGCCGACCATCATCGCTGGGAGACTGTGGTTGTTGGCTACCGACGGCGTCCTCACCCTGACGCGCTCCGGGATGTTAGTGCCGGCGCTCCTAATGTAGTAAAATAGCTCCCCCCGCGGGGCCTCTACGCGGCCGAAGGCCTCCCTCCCCTCGGGTGGGTCCTTGTAGTCCTCATTCCTGATGGGCCCCTCCGGCACCTCCTTAAGCACCTGCTTTATCATCTTTATCGACTCAAAGATCTCGTGAAGCCTGACTAACGTCTTAGCCAGCACGTCCCCCTCGTCGAAGACTGGGACCCTCCACTCGAGCTTGTCGTAGGCGGCATAGGGGTCGTCGCGCCTTACGTCGACGTCTATGCCAGAACCCCTGGCCGTGGGCCCCACGACGCATAGCCTCCTAGCGTCCTCTCTCGTCAGCACGCCTATCCCAGAGGTCCTAGCCCTGACCATTCTGTCTCCCAACACCACATCCCTTAGCCTCTCGGCCGACCTCTCCACCTCAGCTAGCTGAGACTCCACGAACTTAGCTAGCTTGGGCGTGAGGTCTCGGCGTACCCCCCCTATTGTTGGGTAGGCGTAGTTGACGCGCTTGCCGGTCAAGGCCTCTAAGATCCTCATCACCACTTCGCGATCTCTCCATGCGTGCATGAAGGCCGTGTCGAAGCCTATTAGGTGGAGGGCCACTCCGAACCATAGAAAGTGGCTGTGGAGGCGCTCCAGCTCAGCCACGAGGCACCTCAGGTACTTAGCTCTCTCTGGGGGCTCGACTTGCAGGAGGTCCTCAATGGTCTGGACGCAGGCCGTGGCATGCGCGTCGCTACATATACCGCATATGCGCTCGCACAAAAAGACGAGCTGGTGGAACGTCCTACGCTGCGCGAGCCACTCCACTCCCCGGTGGAAGTAGCCGAGCTTTATGTCCACGCCCACCACCCGCTCCCCCTCGACCTCTAGCCTCAGGAAGACACTCTCCTTCAGCGCTGGGTGGAAGGGACCTATCGGGACGGCGAAGGAGCTCAACCCCTCAGCACCTCCATGAGCTTAGTCGGAGGGATCCTGTGGAGACCGAGCCCCACCTCATCCGGGCCGTAGCCGAAGGAGAGGGCCAGGAGCTCAGTGAAGAAGGAGACGGGTATGTTGAACTCGAGCCCCAGCCTAGACTTAAGGTCCCCCTGCCCTACCTCGAACTGCAGGTAGCAAGTCGGGCAGGTGACGACTATGATGTCGGCCCCCGCCTCCCTAATAGACTCGAGCTTCCTGAGCAACACCTCCTTCAGCGAGAGGTCCTCGTCGAAGCTGCGCTGAGGGAAGCCGCAGCAGAGCCTCTCTAGCTTATAGCTGACGAGCTCAGCCCCCGTGGCCCCCACTATCTCCTTGAGCGCGTCCGCCTTCCTCCTCCACTCCTCCGGGTCCCTCGACCTATAGAGGTGGCAGCCTGGGTGAACGGCTACCCTGAGCCCCCTCAAGGGCCTGACGACGGCCCCCCTCACCTTGTCAATGCCCAGCCCATGGATGGCCTCTACTATGTGCCTCACCTCCACAGTGCCCCTGTACCTCCTGCCCAGCTTGCCCAGCTCCTCATTCACCTCCTTGAGCAGGGCGGGCTCCGTCCTGAGCAGCTCACTGGCCTCGAAGAGGGTTTCGTAGCAGCCATTGCACATAGTCAACACGGGCATCCCCATCTCCTCGGCTATCGACAGGTTCCTGGCGGCTATGGTGAGCCAGAGCCTATGGCTTATCATCCTTGAGTAGAACGGCTCCGGGCAGCAGGACGTCCCCTCCATGTCTCGGTATCGTATCCCCAGCCTCTCCATTACCCTCCTCGTAGAGGCCTCTATGTTCGGGAACCTCGCCTCTATCCAGCAACTCCAGAACATGGCGTAGCTCAACTAGCCCACCTCAGTACCTAAGCTTCCTCCTGCTCCAATCGAAGCCCACCTTCGCATCGGCTCCCAAGTCCTTAACTATCCTCTGGAACTCCTCGAGGGAGGCTTGATCCGTGGCCGTGCACCTTATCGCCTCCGGCAGCCCCAGCTTGGCCCGCTGGCGCTTGACGGCGAAGGTGATGGGGTACCTGAGGCCAGTGGCAATGAAGCTCTCGACCCCCGGCTTCTGAGCCTCTACTACCGTCCCCCTGAGCGGCCCCCTGAGCGGCTTGAGGTCCTCGGGGGCTTCGAAGGGGAGCGTCATCCTCCTAGGGTCTGGGTGCCCGCGGAAGGAGATCCCAAACAGGTCCTGGACCTCCCTCTCAATGAACGCCGCTCCTGGCACTATTGGGGTGATGGAGTCTACGAGGGGCCTCTCCTTGGGCACCCTCGTCTTTAAGTTTACGCAGGCCCTCCCCAACGCCATGTGGTAAATTAGCTCGAAGTCTAGCCCCGAGTCCACTGCTGAAATCGTGATCAACCTAGCCCCCCTTTCATTAAATAGCCAGGATACAGCTTCACTCACTGATGAAGCGTCTATTAAGACCACGAGCCTGTCATCCCTCACCTTCCAAGCTCCCTTGAACGAGGGCCCGAGTTTAGCCTTGAGCCCCTCGACTACCTCCTCCACTTACTACACCCCGAGGAGCCCCTCAGCGACCCCCCAGGCCCACTTGAACAGGGGGTCTGGGTAGACGCCGAGGGCTATGCACAATCCTGCGAGCGCGAGGGAGGGCACCACCAGCCCCAGCGCCTCCCGGGCCCCAGCGCCCCTCGCCACCTCCCCCATGAATGAGGAGTTAAAGCCCTTCACCACTGAGGCTACGAGCAGGGCCTCTGCCAGCGCCATGGCGAGGACGAGCTCCCACCTACCTACTTCAGCTAGCGCTACGTAGAGCTGGTACGAGCTCCACCACGTATTGAATGGAGGCACGCAGGCCAGGGCCAGGCCAGAGGCCACGAAGGATAGGGCGGTGGCGGGGGCTACCCTAGCCAGCCCCCCAAGGCCATCTATCCTAGTAGTCTTAGCTAAGGAGGACACAGCCGCTATGCTCAGCGCCATGGACAGTGAGGCGATGGCCGTGTTGACTAAGTGCACCAGCCCGCCGGCCACGGCGTGCTTGACCAGCTCAGGCCCTACGTGCAACTGGGCCACGCCGAGCTCCATGGCCACGTCGCCCAGCTGCACAACGATAGCCGCGACGAGCAGCCTCCTCAGGTCTCGGTGGGCCGCGGCGGCGAAGGCAGCGGCGACGGCCGCTACGTAGCCCACGTAGAGGCCAGGGCTCCACAAGGGGTATGGGCTCGCGATTAGGAAGCCGGTGGCGATGATGAAGAGGAGGGCGGCTAGCGAGCCCGCCCTGCGCTCAACGAACCTGGCGAGGCCGAAGTAGCCGAGGTCCAGGCCCCCCCTGAGCATGAACTTGTAGAGGGGCCTAAAGGAGATGGAGGGGGAGAAGTGGAAGGGCGTCGGCCCCGCCTTAGCCCTGTCTAGCGATAGGTACGGCTCAGTGACCTCCCCTCCCGTGAAGGGGAGGCGCATGGCCTCAGGCGCCCCGGCCGGGGGCTTTGATGAGGCTGCGTACAAGGCCCAGCCGAGGAGGAGGGATATGGCTACTATCGCCGCCAGCCCAGCGGCCTCATAGAAGCCTAGGGTGGTGGCGTAGCCTAGAATGACGTGAGTCTCGAGGGCTCCGCCGGTTATGAGTTTAGTCGCTGGGTTAATGATGTAGTTAATGGCCAGGGAGGGGGCCACCCCGAAGATCACACACAGCGAGGACAGAACGATGAGCGGCAGCCTCATGGACGCCGGCACCTCCCTGACTCCCTCGAGCTTCTTGGGCCTGAGGCCGAAGAAGGCTGAGTGGACGAGCTTCAGGACGGCGGCCAGCGTGAATACGCTACCCAGCAGTGCTAAGGTGCAGTAGATGGCATAAATCCCTCCCACCGGCCCGCCCAGCCTCAAGGCGGCGTCCAGTGCGCCCTCATAAATTATGAGCTTGCTAGCGAAGCCGCTCAGTGGGGGCACCCCGGCCAATGATAGGCCCCCTATTATCATAGCGGCTGCGGTGATTGGCATGTTTTTGGCGAGGCCGCCCATCTCGCTAAGGCTGCGCGTCCCCGTGGTGTAGATGAGGCACCCGGCCCCTAGGAAGAGGAGGCCCTTAAATATAGCATGGTTGAAGAAGTGGAAGAGGGCCCCCGCGACGCCCACGGAGGTCCCTAGGCCCAGCCCTAGGAACATGTATCCTATTTGGGCGGAGGTGCTGTAGGCCAGTAGGCGCTTGACGTCGTCCTGGAGCCAGGCTGAGGCTGAGCAGACCGTCAGTGTGACCGCACCTACTGTGGCCAGCGCTAAGTTTACCACGGACTGAGGGGAGATGGCGTAGCTGGGGAGGAAGGATAGGGCCCTGGCCATTAAGTACACCCCGGACTTAACCATGGCCGCCGAGTGGAGGAAGGCCGTGACGGCTGACGGGGCTATTGTGGCGTCTGGAAGCCAGGTGTGGAAGGGCAGCTGCACGGACTTAGCCATGGACCCCAGCAGGAAGGAGAGCAAGGAGAGCGACAAAAGGCCCGGGGCGCCCATAGCAGCCGCCCTCAGGCTGGCCAGCTCGAGACTGCCCCCTCCAGCTAAGATGGCCAGGAGGCCCACTAACACGGCCGCCCCGCAGACGTGCGTCATCACTAAGGCCTTCATCGACGCGATACGACTCTCGGGCTTGTGCAAATAGAACCCTATGAGCCCATATGAGCACAGGCCCACCAGCTCCCAGAACGCGAAGAGCAGCAAGAGGTTCCCGGCAGAGAATAGGCCAATCATCCCCCCTTGAAAGAGCAGCATCAACGCGTAGTAGCGGGCGTGGCCCTCCTCGTGGGCCATGTCGTCGATGGAGTACAGTATCGCCATGAGCCCGAAGAAACCAGCGATCAAGATGAATAGGGCGCTTAGGGCGTCTCCATAGAGGAGGTGGTGTATGCCTAGGCCCGGGGCCCTGAAGAGGGGGGCCTCTACTACGACCTCCCCCCGAGAGAGAATGTTATAAGCAGAGAGGGCGGAGAGCGCGAAGGTCGAGGCGGCGAAGGCCGTCGCTAGATACGCCTTCACCCCATAGCTGGCGCGGTGGAGGAGGGCGACTAGGGCCCCCCCTAGGAGGGGGAGGCCCACGCTTAAGGCCAGGGAGAGCTCAGCGATACCTACGGCCTCATCCATATGCCCTGCTCCTAAGCCTAGTGGCTACTTCCTTGGGGTAGGCCCTTAGAGCTCCTGAGGAGCAGAACTTGATGCACTCGGGGTCCCCGCCACATAGGTCGCACTTGACTGAGGCCCTCAGGGTTTCGTCGAAGAGGGGAGCGGAGAGTGGGCAGGCATATATGCAGCTCTTGCAGCCTACGCACTTCACCTTATTGATCCTAACGACTCCAGTCCCGTCC
Organism: Candidatus Nezhaarchaeales archaeon; assembly: GCA_038894875.1. Taxonomy (GTDB): domain Archaea; phylum Thermoproteota; class Methanomethylicia; order Nezhaarchaeales; family B40-G2; genus JAOAKM01. Next base: position 4,657 of record JAWAOK010000014.1, on the reverse strand, counting down.
TTCTCAATGGCCTTGCTAACGCAAGCGGCTGCGCAGAGGGGCTCGTCGCAGTGTAAGCAGAAGATGGCTTGGAAGGTGCCCGAGACTGGGTCGAAGACGTGCCTAATGAAGGACTTGGCGTAGCTAGCTTCGCCATAGTGCTTCAAGCTACAGGCCGCCTCACAGCTGCGGCAGCCCGTGCACTTTTCTGGGTCGAAGACTAGCTTGAGCTCCACCGCCCGACCCTCTGCTGATCTGCCCCCCTTAAGATAGGTACGCTTTAAAGAAGTTTCGCCCCCCTCCCCCCTCATACATACAGCTTCGTTCAGGCTATAGACGAAGCCCGCGCTATAATTATCCTGCGCAGCTTTATTAAGGTGATTAAAGGAAAAAATAGCTCGGCTTAGGCCCTCCTTAGGGCAGCCTCGGCGGCCAAGGTAATCGGGCTCCACGTATCGGCCAGCGGGGGCGTGTAGCAGGTGTCTGCCTTGGACAGGTCGTAGGCAGTCATCCCCGCCTGGATGGCCAGTGACAGGCCGTCTATCCTCCCAGCCACCCCCTCCCCCCCGATGATTTGAGCGCCTATCAGCTTCATGGACTCCCTCTCAAAGATTAACTTTACCCTTATGTCCTTCCCCCCTGGGTAGTACTCGGCCCTAGTCCTCCAAGCAGCCGAGCCCACCACTACGTCTAGCCCCGCTTGCTTGGCCTGCCACACTGTGAGCCCGGTGAAGCCCACCTCCAGGCCGAAGAGCTTGGACACGGTCGAGCCTAAGACGCCGGGGAAGGTAGCATAGCCACCAGCGGCGTTAATCCCAGCCACCTTTCCCTGCTTGACGGCCACCGTCCCCAGCTGGCACAAGGTGGGCTGCTTCGTAACTAAGTGAATGCTCTCCACGCAGTCGCCAGCTGCATAGATGTCTGGGACGCTGGTCATCATCCTCGAGTCCACTTTGATCCCACCGGTGACCCCAAGCTTGCAGCCCGCCTTTGCCGCTAAGTCCACATTTGCCCTAACCCCCGTGGCAATGACCACTAGGTCTGCCTCAATTACCTCCCCCCCAGCCGCCACCGCCCTCACGGCCTCGTCGCCCAGTATCTCGTCCACCTTCGTGTTCAACATGAGCCTTACGCCATGGGCCGCTATGCTGGACTGGACTAACTTGGCCATGTCCTCGTCTAGGATCGGCCGTAACACTTGACTCAATGCCTCGACCACGGTCACCTTCACCCCCCTCTTCACTAAACCCTCGGCAGCCTCTAGCCCCACTAGCCCGGCCCCCACGACTACGGCGCTCTTAGCCCCCATGGCCCTCTGCAAGATGGCCGAGGCGTCGTCTATGGTCCTTAGTGGATGCACGCCCCTCTTTTCACGCCCCTTGATGGGCGGGAGCGCGGCCCTCGCCCCCGTAGCTAATATGAGGGCATCGTAGGGGACCCTCTCCTCAACTCCGCCGGGCCCCATCGCCCTAACTACCTTGTTGCCCGCGTCTACTTCGACCACTGAAGTGGACAGCTTGAGGCCTATCCTCATCATCCTATAGAACTCAGGCTTGTATATCACTATGCGGTCGAACCCCTCAATGTCTCCGCCTATTACGAAGGGCAGGGCGCACCTAGAGTAGGCCGGCCTCGGCTCCTCGCTAATTATAGTTACCTCGGCGTCCCTGCTCGTGCGCCTAGCGCTCAGCGCGGCGTCTAAGCCAGCCGCCCCGCCGCCGACTATGACTATCCTCTTAGGCATGGGTACCCCAGCTAAGCTACGGTCTTGAGCCACTCTGCGCACTTCTCAGCCGTCATTAACTTCTCGAGCTCCTCCTCTAGCTTCGTCGCCTCAATTACGACCAGCCATCCCCTGCCGTATGGATCCTCATTAATTATGCTCGGGCTCTCCTGGACCTCCCTATTGACCTCCCTTATCGTCCCGGTTAGCGGCGATATTAGGTCCACAGCCGCCTTCAGAGACTCAGCGCTCCCGAAGGGCTCGCCAGCGCTCACTGAGGAGCCCGGGTCCAGCAGGCTCACGTTGATGATCTGCTTCAAGTTCTTCTGAGCGTAGTCAGTCAGCCCTACCCTAGCCCTCCCGTCCTCGACCTTGACCCATAGGTGGTACTCTGAGTAGTACAGCCCTTGTCGTATCTTGTACTCGCCCACAGTAATCATGCTACCGCCCGGCTAGCACTCAATCATGCAAGCTTTTTAACCTTATAACGCTCGCCCAGCTGGCGGAGCGCGGTGCCTGAGCCCCCTAAGTACGTGAGGGCCTCCTACGGAACGGCCGTGGCCTTAGGCCTCTCGAGGGGGTGGATGGAGGCCGAGCCCACCACTATGTACTTGCTCACTTACGTTGAGGGCAAGTGCCTAGCTAACTGCGCCTTCTGCCCTCAGGCTAGGGACAGCCGCTCAGACCCCTCGCTCCTATCTAGGATCGCCTGGCCCCCCTACCCCGCCCACCTAGTTGTGGAGCGCTGCCTGGAAGCGGCCAGGGCTGGGAGGGCCATGAGGGTGTGCATTCAAGCTATCAACAGGCCTGAGGCGCGCCCTCAAGTGAAGTGGCTCGTGTCTGAGCTGAGTCGAGGGGGCCTCGGCCCCCTCTCAGTATCCGCCCCACCAATGAGCCTCAGGGAGCTCAAGGAGCTTAAGCAGTTGGGGGCCGAGCGCGTCTCAGTGGCGCTAGACGCAGCCTCGCCGCGCATCTTTGAGGCCGTCAAGGGCGCGGCAGTCGGCGCCCCCTACACGTGGGAGGGCCACTGGAGAGCGTTAAAGAAGGCACTGAAGGTCTTCGGGCGAGGGAGCGTCACTACTCACATAATCGTCGGCCTGGGGGAGACTGAGAGGGAGGCGATCGAAGTAGTGGCTAGGCTGAGCTCAATGGGCGTGCTCCCGGCGCTCTTCGCCCTGACCCCCATTCCAGGCACGAGGCTGGAGTCCGCCTCCCCCCCGAGCTTGGCGAGCTACAGGAGGGTGCAGCTAGCCAGGCACCTGATCGTCCGAGGCCTAGCGACCTTGGACGACTTCGTGTTCAACGAGGGGGGCCGCTTAGTTAAGATTAAGTGTAGGGAGGTCGCCCTCCGCGAGGCCTCTAGCGGCAGCCCCTTCGAGACGAGCGGCTGCCCAAGTTGCAATAGGCCCTTCTACAATGAGAGGCCGGGCTCCGCCATATACAACTACCCCAGGCCCCTGAAGCCCAAGGAAGTGGAGCTAGCCTTGAGGGAGCTTTGGGACGTACTATAGGAGTCGGGCCCCGCGACGTCAGCCGCTGCAGCGTGGTAAGAAGCGTTATAAGCGCTTCTCAATAAGCTTAGGCTGCGCGGACTATGGCTGAGGAGTGGAGGCTCCTTAAGACTTGGGCTGGGGATGCGTACTGGAACATGGCCGTAGACGAGGCCGTGCTTAAGGCGAGGGCCCAGGGCAAGTCCCCGTGCACCCTCAGGCTCTACACGTGGAGCCCCTCGGCCGTGTCCATAGGCTTCTTCCAGAGCCTGCATCACGAAGTGGACTTAGAGGAGTGCCGCAGGCTTGGGGTCGACGTAGTCAGGAGGATAACGGGAGGGGGCGCCGTTTACCACGATAGCCGAGGGGAGGTTACCTACAGCGTGGTCCTCTTGGAGGAGGACTTGAGGAGGCTGGGCTTTAGCACTTCGATTCAGCACTCCTACGAGGTCTTGTGTAGGGGCATCGTGGAGGGCCTTAGGCTCCTAGGCGTTGGTGCTGAATTTAAGCCCATTAACGACATAGTGGTGTCCGGGCGCAAGATCTCTGGGAGCGCCCAGACGCGCAGGGCGGGCGCCATCCTTCAGCACGGCACCCTACTACTAAAGAGCGACATAGGCACCATGTTCAGGGTGCTCAAGGTAAGCAAGGAGAAGCTGAGCGACAAGGCGATCAAGGCGGCGGAGGAGAGGGTTACCAACGTATTTAAGGAGCTGGGCAGGGAAGTGGCGCTCAATGAGGTGGTCGAGGCCCTCGTCAAGGGCTTTGAGAGGGCCCTCGGCATCAAGCTAGTGGAGGGCGAGCTAAGCCCGCTTGAAGTAGGCTTAGCTGAGGAGCTTAAGCTAAAGTACGCCTCTAAGGAGTGGCTCGAGCTGAGGTGAGGCGATGCCCAGCGGGATGGCTGAGGTAAAGGTGGTCGGGGGCAAGCTGGTGAGGGCGGAGGTCAGCGTGGTTGGCAATAGGCTGGTTGACGTCAAGATAACTGGCGACTTCTTCCTGTATCCTGAAGACGCCATCTTCGACCTTGAGTCCTCACTCAAGGGGCTGGAGCTCGGGGCCGACTACGCCCTGCACATTGAGGCCAAGCTCGGCCAAATGGGGGCCCAGCTCGTGGGGGCCTCCCCTAGGGACGTGGCCGAGGCCATTAAGAAGGCGGTGGGGGAGGCCCTTAGTAAGCTCTAAGTACCAGCCCCTGCGAGCGGAGCTGGGCATTGTTTGAAGAGGGCTGACCCTCGAAGGAGCCTAGTTGCCATAGTGGCCAGCGGAGCCTGCATTTGGTTCCCGGGCTCAGTCATCTTCGGCCTCATAGGCCTACTCGCCCCCTCCTGGATGGCGATGTTCGGCGCTAGCCGGGGGGCCGTCGGCCTTGTCGTCACTTCCCTGCTGATCTCAGTCGGCATCTTCATGTACCCAAGCGGCAGGTGGTCCGATCGGGCGGGCGCCAGGCTGGTGGCTACGCTAGGCT
>JAWAOK010000013.1:0-25253 GCA_038894875.1 Candidatus Nezhaarchaeales archaeon | reverse complement strand
TGGCGCTTAAGCTTGGCGAAGTGGTGGCAGAGGAGGCCAGGAGGAGGCACGTCAATTTAAGATACGTATACGTGAACTCCAGAGTGCTTAAAGACGGCAGGGAGGTACTTAATGCCGTCCTAGGCGCCCTCATTCCCTCCCTCCCCAGGAGGGGACTGAGCTATGTTGAGCTGCTCAAAGCCCTCTGGCAGTGCCTTGAACAAGGGAACATGCAGCTCATCCTAACATTGGACGAGGCGCATTACTTGCTGACTAGGTACGTAAGGGAAGTGATCTACGACCTACTTAGGATCCACGAACAATTCAGGGGGGCGAAGAGGGTGCACCTCATCTTGATCTCCAGGGATCAAAGCTTCCTGGAGGCCTTAGACAAGGCGACCCAGAGCTTGCTTAGGGCCAACCTTGTCTACTTCAGTAAGTATACTGCCGAGGAGCTCTACGACATACTTAGCCTTAGAGTCGAGGAGGCCTTTCACGAGGGGGCCGTGAGTGAGGAGGTAATAAAGATGGTGGCCGACTTAGCCGCGCCCCTAGGCGATGCTAGGTATGCGCTAGAGCTCCTATGGAGGGCTGGCAAGTACGCTGATGTCGAGGGAGGTGATCAGGTAAGCCTCGAGCACGTGAGGAAGGCCAAGGCAGATACTCATCCAGAGATTAGGAGGGAGGGGCTATACGCGCTCACTCTCCATCAAAGACTCCTCCTCCTAGCTGTGTCTAGGTTCTTTAAGCGGGTTGAGAGGGCTTACGCCCCACGTGAGGAGATTTGGAGTGAGTACAAGCTAGTTTGTGAGGAGTACGGGGTTAACGCCAAGGAGAAAGTAGAGGAGGACTTGGAAATCCTCAGCGGACAAGGGCTAGTAGTGCTAAAGGACGGGTCGGTAGGCCTCTTAGACGCCCCAGCATACATGATTGAAAAGGCGGTAAGGGAGCTACTGGAGACCGGAAGGCTCAGCAGGTGGCTCAGCTAATCTCTAAAGAGGCTCTGACTATTCCGCTGAGCTACCTTACATAGTTCAAGGTGTAAGTGCTTTCCCCCTCTACTGAGATGTCTTCAGGGGATGGGGTGTGTCTAGCGTGGAGGATAGCCTAAGCGATGTAGAGAGGAGGATTTTAAGCTTCTTGAGGAGCCGCCAGCGAGGGGCCACGGCCAGCTTCATAGCTACTAAAGTGGGTAAGAGCTTGGAGCTCGTATACCCCGCGCTTAAGAGGTTGCTACTCCTCAATATTATTGAGAGGAGGGGTAAGTTCTTTAGGGCTAGGGGTAAGAGGGCGGCGAAACTCAACCGGGCCGAGGCCTCGTGAGGCCCGCTGCAACACAACCGCCAATTCATACGATTCATAGAGCTGGGGCCTCCTTAGCACACAGTGCTAGGCGCGCCAAGCCAGTTAAGAAAGCATTTATTTTGCCCTGCAGCTTTGTGGAAGTGAGGCCGAGATGGCGAAGGAGCATAAGCCCAGGGAGCTGACAGACCTGCCTGGAGTGGGCCCAGCCACGGCTGAGAAGCTCATAGAGGCCGGGTTTAGGAGCTTCGAGGCCATAGCTGTAGCCTCCCCCCAGGAGCTAGCTGCCGTAACCGGTCTCTCGATAGCCATCGCCCAAAGGATCATAGCTGCTGCGAGAGAGGCCCTGGACATAGGATTCAAGACCGCCGACGAAATATACGAAAGGAGGCTGAAGGTGGCCAAGCTCACGACCGGCAGCAACAACCTAGATAAGCTACTGGGAGGGGGGGTGGAGACCCAGACGATAACCGAGTTCTATGGCGAGTTCGGCACGGGGAAGACCCAGATATGTCATCAATTATGTGTCAATGTGCAGCTGCCACGCGAGAGGGGGGGCCTAGAGGGGAGGGCCCTGTACATAGACTCAGAGGGGACCTTCAGACCGGAGAGGATAATAGCCATGGCAAAGGCCTTGGGGTTGAGCCCCCAGGAGGCCCTCAAGAACATAATCGTCGCGAGGGCCTTCAACACGGACCATCAGATGCTTTTAGTGGAGAAGGCTAAGGAAATAATACCCGAGCAGAGGATAAAGCTGCTAGTCGTAGATAGCGTAACAGGCCACTTTAGGGCCGAGTTCCCCGGCAGGGAGGCCTTGGCGGCAAGGCAGCAAAAATTAAATCGCCACCTCCACGAGCTGTCGAGGATAGCCGATGCCTACGAGCTGTGCGTCGTTGTAACCAATCAAGTAATGGCTAGGCCAGACATGTTCTTCGGAGACCCGACGGCTGCTGTTGGAGGCCATGTGCTAGCGCATGCCCCGGGCGCGAGAGTCTACCTTAGGAAATCGAAGGGAGAGAAGCGCATAGCCAGGCTCGTAGACTCCCCCTACCTGCCGGAGGGTGAGGTAGTTTTCGCTATAACTAACGAAGGCATTAGGGATGCCTAAGGGCGGCCACCTAATTACCACCAGAGCCTATGGTGGCTAACCCGTGGCCATCATAAGCGTCGCCCTCCCTGATAGTCTACTTGCTGAGCTCGATAAGATAGTTGAGGGAGAGGGATTTACTGGACGCTCAGAGGCCGTTAGGGTCTCACTCAAAGAATTCATAGCTAAGCGTAGGTGGCTTAGCGACCTAAAGGGCCCCTTCCTAGCGACTTTAATGTTCACTTACGCGAAGGAGAGGATGAGGGGGGAGGACCTTGAGGCGATGAAGCATAGTTTTGATGACGTAGTAGTGACTGAAATACATACACACCTAGAGGAGGGTCACTGCCTAGAGGTCTTAGTGATTAAGGGGAGGGGGGAACGCATAAGAGAGTTGGTGAGGAGGCTTACAACGTTCAAGGGCGTGGGGCAGGTGGAGCTAACCGTCATTCCACTGCGGCTGCAGAGCGCCTAGGCTTAAACAGAACCGCCGGGTAGTGGGGGAGGCTCTCGAGCATACTCCACGTAATGCTGTTGAAGGCCACGCCAAATCTGCGGGCGGCATCGAAGACTGTCCTCCCGGCGCCGAATCCCCTAAGGCGATCCGCCAACTCAACTAGGCCAAGCAGCGTCCACTTCTCTAAGCGACGGCCGGCTATAGCAATCGGCGTGGCCAGTGGCGTGAAAGCCCTCCTAAAAGCCCTCCCTATAACGAAGGCAGCAAAGCCCAAGTACACGCCGCCCCCCACCGGGCCCCTTCTACTCATCAAGGCAAGGTTGAGGTGGCGGTGGTGGTACATGCGGTCGCTGTCGGCTATGACCACGGTCAGGTCGGCTCCTAGCTCCTCAAAGAGGGCCCTCCTAAGCCCCTCAGCCGCGGCCTGCGGATTGGGTAGGGGCAGAGCCACGAGGCTTAGGGGCAGGTTGCTAGCGTCGACCCCCGCCTCTGAGGAGGGCTTTAAGACCTCAGCCAAGCCCCCCAGCCTAATGGCGAGTTGCTTGTGTCTGGCCCCCTCGGCTATCGGGTAGCTCCTAATCCAGCCCAGAGTCTCCGGCTTGAGTCTACATAAGGGCCCCAGGAAGAAGCCCCAGACCAGCCTCATTAAGAGCAGGGTGAGGAGCTTGGACAGTCTCGAGGGCCTCAAGGAGGACTCATCGAAAACGAGCCCCTGGGCTACCGCTAGTGCCTTCTCCGACAGCACTAGCACATCCCCGCTGCTCGCGAGCCCCTTGAGTAGTTGGGCGAGGTGCCTAGCTACATCTACTCCAGGCCTCCACAGAGGCGTCCTCAGCCTTATAGGCTTGTATTGCCTTAGGGCCAGCTTCACTAGGCGGCCTGCGGAAAGCTCACCCACTCAGTTCCCTCACGAACCTAGCTACTAGGCTGCCTATCCATTCAACCTGGCTTAGAGAGACCGCGGGGTGGACGGGGAGCTGAAGCACCCTCTTCGACGCCCGCTCGGCTGCGCTAAGGCTCCCAACTTTTTTAGACAATCTGGCGTGGAGGGGCGTTGCGTGGATGGGGGTTCTGTAATAGACCGCTGCCCCGCAGCCCTCTCTATTTAAGAGGTCCACCAGTCTATTCCTCACGGATTCTTCAACTTCTATTGTGTATAGGTACCAATTGTGTCTACGGTCTGGAGGTTCAACGGGAGTCTTTACCCCCTCTACGCCCCTGAGGCAGCTCGTTAAGGCCTTAGCGTTGCGCCTCCTAGCCTCTAAGAAGGCTTGGAGCTTCTTAAGCTGGACCATTCCTATGGCCGCCTGCATCTCCGTTAGCCTATAATTGTGCCCAAGTCTCTCAGTATCGCCACCCTCCCTCTGTCCGTGAGTCCTAATCGACCTCAGCCTCCATGCCAACTCATCGTCGTTGGTCGTGATCATCCCCCCCTCGCCGCCAGTAGTGATCACTTTACTCGAATAAAATGAGAAGCAAGCTATGTGGCCGAGGCTGCCGACCCTCCTCCCCCTGTACTCAGACCCGTGGGCCTGGGCCGCGTCCTCTATCACGTATATCCCTAGGCGCTCCGCCAGCTCCATTATAGGGTCTAAGTCTGCAGGAAGGCCGTAGAGGTGGACCGCTATAATGGCCTTAGTGCGCTCCGAGATCGCCCTCCTCACGGAGTCCGCATCAATGTTATAGGTCTCGGGATCTATATCCACGAGTACTGGCGTCGCCCCAGCTAGCAGGACAGCATTGGCAGTAGCGACAAAAGTAAAGTCGGGGACCACCACCTCATCGCCAGGCCCAACGCCTATGGCCATTAGGGCGGCGTGGAGCGCGGCGGTGCCAGAACTGACAGCTATTGCATGCTTGGCCCCCACGTATGAGGCGAAGGACCTCTCAAACTCCCTACATACGGGGCCTCCCTCAAGCCTCCACTCAGTCAGTCTGCCTGAAAGGAGGACGTTCCTAACAGCCTCCACCTCGTCCTCTCCAAGGAGCGGCAGGTTTATTGGTATCAAGGCCGTCCAGCACTAGACTGTCAAGCGGCCATATAAGGGGTTATAGTTGAGCCTGAGGGTGGCGCTTCTAGGCTTCGCCTCCAGCCTTCACGATGAAAGTTGGTGGAGGGCTCAGTGGGAGCGGGGACTGGAGGAGCTTAGGGCGGCCGGGCTAAAGGTAGTAGGGGAGCAGTTAATAGTGGGAGGAGAAGCCCGTCCAAAGCTTCCATCAAACGTCCAAGGAGTGATAGCGCTGGTGCTTACGGGGGGCACGTCCAAGCAAGTGGCTAAGGCCCTCCAGCTGCTCAATAGGCCAGCGGTCTTAGTGGCGCTCCCATGGCATAACTCGCTCGCTTCAGCCCTTGAAGCTAGGGCCTACCTAAAGCCGCACAAATGGCTTAAGATAGTCCGCGGCGCCCCGGGCTGGGGGTTGAAGGTAGTCGAGTTCCTTAAGGAGGCTGCTGACGCTAGAGGCAGGCTGGCGTGCAAGGTGTTGGCCCTCGGAGGGATGTCTATTGACGCCTCCTTAGAGCGGGCGGGGCCTGAGCAGCTGTACGGGAGGCTAGGGATTCAGGTCGTGGAGGTCGCTAGCAGTAGGCTGAGCCTCGCCTTAGAGGGCGTCAGAGATAGCGAAGTGGAGGATCTCCTACACAAGCTGCCCGAGCCCTTAAAACACCTGCCGCGGCTAAGGGAGCCTGCAAGGTTGTACTTAGCGTCCAAGAGGCTGGTCGAAGAGGAGGGGGCATCTGGCGTCACTTTTAACTGCTTCAGTCTGCTTGGCTTGACTAAGTGCACCCCTTGCTTAGCCGTATCGAAACTAATTGATGAGGGCGTATTGGCGGTCTGCGAAGCAGAGGCCCCGACGCTAGGCGCAGCGGCCGTAGTCCATAGGCTACTAGGCCTGCCCTTCTTCGTGGCCAACATAATTGATGTAGAGGGCGCCGTATTAAAGGTGGCCCACTGCACTGCGCCGCTCTCTATGGGCATTGGGGCTGTCGAAGCGATGCCACACTTCGAGTCAGGGCTGCCGGCGGGCCTTGACGTAGAGATAGCGAGGGGGCCCGTGAGCTTGCTCTGCTTTAATAGGGAGCTCGAGGAGCTTGTCGTAGCCAGGGGCGTCGTAGAGGCCTCCTCACTGAGGGAGCGATGGGCGTGCAGGACTCAGGCCCTAGTCAGGGTTGATTGCGAGGAGTTTGTTGACGAGGCGCCAGGGGGGCACTTATTGATAGTGTATGGGGACCTTGTAGGGAGGCTTCAGAAAATTTCCGAGGCCTTGGGCGTTAAATTCAGGCATGTCTAAAAAAGGGGGGACGGGGCGCTGGCCAGCTACTTTCTAGCCAGCACTATCTCGATAGTGGATACATTACGCTCTTGCCCAGGCTCTCCCACGCGCTCAGTACCTAGCTTTATCTCCTTTACCTCCACTTGGCCTTGGAGGAAGCGCAGCTGCGTGATCTGGGCCGCATCTACAGCCTTGGAAATAGCCTTGCCCCTAGCCTTAATTGATACTTTGTCAGCCCCTTGGTTAAACTGTATGACGGTGGCCAGCACATAGTTCATAGTTGGCTTATTACCCACTAGCACGACGTTCTCTCCGACCGGCTTAGCTGCCTTCTCCTTCTTGGGAGCAGCGGCCTCGGCCTCTTTGCTCATGTGTTGACCACCTGGCGGCCTCTCCTCTAAAACTAGAGAGATAAAAGGGTTTTGTAAACAACTTAGGCCGAGGCTATGGCTTATAAGAACAGATCCTCCTCCTCAGGCCTTTGGAGTTCCTTCGCCCCAGCCCGCTCATCGCCCTCGTACACGACCCCCCTGATGATGGCTACGGGGACCCCCTCTGCTGCCTGGCCTATTACTAGCTCCGCTGCTGAGGCTAGCTCGTCGGCAATGGCAGTCTCCTTAACCCTCAGCCTATAGCCATATAGGTCAAGCTCCCCACGCCTATCCCTTATGGGACCCATTCCAGCCACCCCAATGGCGACGTCCACTTGCCCCCTCCTAAATGGCCTACCTTGAGTATCTGAAATGATCACAGCCACCCTCCTCCCGGTAAGCTTCATTATTTCCTCTCGGAGCCTCCTCGCCGACGCGTCGGGGTCGCTGGGCAGTAGGACTGCGTGTCCGAGGGGGGCGTTTGACTGATCTACCCCTGAGTTAGCCGACACCCACCCCCTCAAGTCCCTAGTTATTAACATCCCCCTCTTCATCCTCACTATGCCAGTGGACTCCCTCAAAATGAGCTCGACGAGCTCGGGGGGTTTGTTAACCACCCTGGCGAGCGATTCAGCGAATCGCGATGGCTGGACTGAGCTGAGCTCGACCACCCTCCCCTCGGCCTTAGAGACTACCTTAGAGGTAACTACCACCACGTCCCCATCCCTTAACCCCCCCGCAACCTTAGAGGCCCCCTCTACGATCGCTTTAGCTAAGTTGAAGCCGGGAGCCACCTTCTCCTCAATTTTAACTCCGTAGATCTCTACCTTTAGCATAGCTGCCGAAGAAGTCTTTATAGGGAGAGCTTTTCGCTTTTTGGTTTTTGTGAGGCAATTGCTGAAAGAGGTTTTAGAGGAGCTGGGACCGCGCATCGATCAGGCGCTAAGTAGATTCCTTCAGGCTGAGGCCGAGAGGGCCGGGGGGCTGAGCGACTTCCACGGAAAGTACTACGGGGACTTGAGGGAGTTCCTCCTCAGGGGGGGCAAGAGGCTTAGGCCCATTGCATTGGTCGTTGCTTATGAGGGGGTGGGAGGGGAGGAAGTTGAGGCGGCAATCGAGGCCTCCATTTCAGTAGAGCTCCTTCACAACTCGAGCTTAATTCACGACGACATCGTAGACCGCGATGAATTGAGGAGGGGCGGCAAGACGGTGCATGCAATGTATAGGGACTGGTTTAAGGCGATTAAAGGGGGGAGTGGCGATGCCGAACACTTCGGACTGACCGTGGGCCTACTAGCTGGCGACTCCCTCTTCAATATGGGGTTTAAGGCCTTGTCTCAGGCTAAGTTTAATGGTGAGGTCAAGGTCAAGGCTCTTAAGCTCTACGTCGAGGCGTACGAGCAGCTCATAGACGGGATGCTAATGGATATCTACCTACCGATGATGAGGGAGCCCACGGTGGAAGACTACTTAACTATGATTAAGCTAAAGACCGGGGCCCTCTTCGAGAAGTCCCTCGCCATAGGGTCTACGCTGGCGCGAGCCACCCCCTCGCAGATAGCCATGCTTAGCCAATATGGCATACTGGCCGCTCAGGGCTTTCAAATAAGGGACGACATCTTGGGGCTCTATGGAAGGGAGGAAGTGGTGGGGAAGCCGGTGGGGAGCGACATAAGGGAGGGGAAGATGACGATACTGGTCATAAAGGCCCTTCAGCAGGCCTCGCCCAAGGACAGAGACAAGCTGAGGAGGGTGCTGGGCAAGCGAGACCTTTCGACAGAGGATGTAGAGGAGGCTAGGGGGATCATTAAAGACGCCGGGGCCCTCGAGTACGCCGAGAGGCTAGCCTCTGAGCTAATTAATGAGGCCAAGCGTAAGATAAGGATGGTGGACCCCCCACTGACGGAGAGGGCGGTGAGCTTCTTCGAAGAGCTTGCAGACTTCTTCATTCATCGCAGCTACTGAAGCGGTCGCTTCGAATCTCCTCAAAAAGCTATAAGTCCAAGCCTCGCTACTGTTCATTTGACCCACTTACATGGAGGGGCTTAGTTGAGGATAGTTACTGTAAAGGTGCCGAAGGCCTACGTCGACGAGCTGGATAACTTAATTAAGGCGGGCTTCTTTCCGTCTAGGAGTGAGGCCATAAGGATCGCCATAAGAGACCTACTTCAAAAGGAGCTGTGGTCTGTAAAGAGAATCGAGCTGCGTGAAACCAGGGCGACGAGGTAGCGCGGCTTGAAGCCCATTGAGCGAGTCCCTACGGGAATTCCAGGGCTAGACGAGCTTATTGAGGGAGGGGTGCTGAGGGGCAGGACCCACTTAATCGCTGGCGAAACTGGGACGTGCAAGACCATCATGTCCCTCCAGTTCCTAGTGAACGGCATAAAGATGGGTGAGAAGGGGGTGTACATGGCGGTGGACGAGGACAAAGAGGACGTCCTAAGGGGTGCGGAGAGCTTCGGCTGGGCTCTCTCAGCCGAGATCGAGAAGGGCAACCTCTCAATAGTACAGATAGTACCTGGGTTTGTTGAGAAGCTTAGGGGTAGGTACATAGAGGCTGCCGTAGGCTCAGTCGTGCTCGGCCTCAAGCGGGAAGTGCAGCGCATCGGCGCAACTCGCTTAGTCATAGACCCGATAGCCCCCCTCCTCACTAAGGAGGAGGACGTGCCATACACTAGAGAGTACATAAGGGAGCTGATCTTAACCATTGAGCGTGAGCTAAATTGCACCACGCTCATAGTCTCTGAGGTGCCGACCGGCTCAAACGCGCTCAGTAGGTATGGAGTTGAGGAGTTCCTGGCCTCCGGTATCATAACCTTGGGCTTCTCAAAGTCCCACGGCAGGATGTATAGGACGCTTTGCGTCAGGAAGATGAGGTGGACGGCAGTCGATCCGATACCACATAAATTTAGGGTCCAGAGGGGGCTGGGGATAGTCGTTGAGGGGCCGCTGACTTAGGGCTCCTCTAGCGCTCCCTCTCTCCCCTTATGAATTCCTCCACCCACGTTTTAGCGACGGAGGCTGGGGCATGTACTGGCGGGTGCTTAAATGCCCATGCTGAAATGCTGATGAGGGGGCCGCCGACGCCTCTATCCATGGCTAGTTTGACCGCCCTTATCACGTCAATGACCACCCCCGCTGAGTTAGGAGCGTCCCACACTGATAGCTTCACGTCTATAGTTAGCGGGGTCCCGCCGAAGTACCTCCCCTTTATCCATATGTAGCAGACCTTCCTATTCTCAAGGAAGGGTATGTAGTCGCTCGGCCCTATCTTAATTGGAAACTCTTGAGCGGACATGTGCTGGACGGCCATCGTCTTGCTAATTTCTTTCGAGGCGAGGCGCTCCCTCTCGAGCATGTTTAGGAAGTCGGTGTCGCCGCCGACGTTAAGCTGGTACGTCTCCTCTATCTTGACTCCCCGCTCCTCGAGCAGCCTCACCAACGTCTTGTGGAGGACTGTGGCCCCCAATTGACTTTGTACGTCATCGCCTGCAAGGGGGAGCCTTCGCTCAGCGAACTTTTGAGCCCAATGCTGGTCAGAGGCTATAAATACTGGGATGCAGTTAATGAAGCCGCACCCAGCCTCCAGGGCCTGGCTGGCGTACCACCTGGTGGCCTGCTCCGAGCCGACGGGCAGGTAATTGATTAAGACGTCGGCCCTAACGTCCTTCAGCACCTGGGCTACGTCAACCGGTGGTTCATCGGAGACCTTAATCACTTCTCTCAGGTACTTGCCTAGCCCATCCATGACCGGGGCGCTCATTACCCTTACGCCGAGCTTGGGCACTTCAGCAAACTTCCTAGTGTTATTAAGCCCCGAGAAGATGGCTTCAGAGAGGTCCTTGCCAACTTTGGAGGCGTCTACGTCAAAAGCTGCCACAAACTCTATGTCATCAACAGTGTACCCGCCGAAGTTAGGGTACAGCAAGCCTAGTAGCTTAGATTCGTCGCGAGCGTTGCGGTAGTAATACACCCCCTGCACCAGTGCCGAGCAACAGTTCCCCACTCCCGCAACGGCTACCCTTATTTTGCCCATTGGACTTCCCTGTTTTATCCAGATAAAATATTCTCTATATATTTAAACCTTATGAGCGAACATGCGGAGCTCGTTAGTGCGTAGTGAGTGCCTGCCCTTCCACACCTTGGTCGCGCGTGACGATTCTAAGCGTAAGCTGACCGGCGCAGGAACGTAGGCGTGGCCCAGCTGATGGATAGATCTCCAGTGGATAGATGCCCTTCAGCCGACATCTTAAGGAGTGGTGTGCAACCAGAGTCGGCACAAAGCTGTAGGCAGCCACCTCAGTGAAAAATTTCTGTAAGTCTGGAATTGCCAGCAGCGAAATGTCCTTTGGTGTCAATGAGCCCAGGGTGGGGGTATATATCTGTCAATGCGGCGGGAATGTAAGCGAGTACGTAAATTGTGATTACTTGCGCGAGGAGGTGCTCAAGTGGCCTTACGTCACTGTAGCCAGAGTCGAAACCTACCTCTGCTCCAAGCCCTCTCAGGACGTCGTGGTCAGGGACGTCGCCCAGAGGGGTCTCAATAGGATCTTAGTGGCTTGTTGCACGCCAAGGATGCACTTACCCACCTTCCAGCAAGTCATGGAGAGGGCGTCACTTAATCCATACCTGCTTAGCTTCGTGAACATAAGGGAACATTGTTCGTGGGTCCACGGCTCGAATAGGGAGGCAGCTACGCGCAAAGCATTGAGGCTAGTGAGGGGAGGCTACGAAAGGTGTCTAAACCTCGAACCCTTAGAAACGATAGTTAGGAAGTGCGTCAGAAGGGTGCTGGTAATAGGCGGGGGGATAGCTGGCATAACTTGCTCGCTAGAGCTTGCAAGCAAGGGTTACGAGGTCTACTTGGTGGAGAGGGAGGCGTCCATAGGGGGGAAGATGGCCAAGCTGACTAAGGTGTTTCCTACGCTCGACTGTGCTCAATGCATACTTACGCCCAAGATGGCTGAAGTTAGTAGGCAGCGCAACGTCAGGTTGCTGACGTTGGCCGAGGTTGAGGGCGTTAAGGGGCAGCCTGGAAGCTACAAAGTGTCAATCAGGTTGAAACCAAGGGGCGTGGACATAAGCAAGTGCACCGGGTGTGGTGTCTGCGCTAAAGTGTGCCCGATTACGGTCCCTGACGAATTTAATGAGCTTAGGGGCGTCAGAAGGGCGGCCTACATCCCCTTCCCACAGGCGACCCCCTACGCATACGCCATAGACTTCAATTCTTGCATAAAGTGCGGTGCCTGCGCCTCCAAGTGTCCGAGGGGGGCCATAGACCTAGGGGACGAGGGGGGCGTGACGGAGGTAGAAGTTGGGAGCATAGTAGTGGCCGTCGGGTACGAACTATTTGACGCCAGGAGGCTTGAGGAATACGGATATGGAAGGTATCCTGATGTAGTCACGATGATGGAGCTTGAGCGCCTGACCTCGCTCTTCGGCCCTACGCGAGGGCAAGTTAGGAGGTTCAGTGATGGGAGGGATGTTAGGAAGGTCGCGATAGTTCTATGCGCAGGGTCGAGGGATCGTAATAGATTCGTGCCCTATTGTAGTAGGGTGTGTTGTATGTATTCGCTAAAGCAGGCTGTGTTGCTTAGGGAGCAGCTCGGCATAGACGTATGGGTCTTCTACACTGACATAAGGGCCGCGGGGAAGGGGTACGAGGAGCTCTACGTTAGGGCTCAAGAGGTTGGCGTGGTCTTTGTGAGGGGAAGGGTTAGTGAGGTTAGAATGGGGAGCGGGGGCAGGCTGGTTGTGAGGGCCGAGAACACTTTGATGGGAGAGGTCATCGAGGAGGAGTTTGATATGGTGGCCCTGGCCACGCCGATGGTCCCTCCTACAGGTCTCGAGAAGCTAGCCAAGGAGCTCGGCTTGCCCCTGGGTCCTGAGGGCTTTATTCAAGAGCGCCACCCGAAGCTGGACCCCGTTGATACAATCGTGCCGGGGGTGTACGCCTGCGGCTGTGCCATCGGGCCGAAGGACATTAGGGATGCGGTATCTGACGCCCTAGGGGCCGCCTCTAAGGTGGATAGCTTCTTAGCGAAGGGATACGTAGCGATCAGCCCAGAGAGGCCCGCGATTAGCACTGAACTGTGCGATGGATGCGGCGCATGCGCTGCGGTGTGCCCCGCCTCAGCTATACGTGTCGACGGAGGAAGGGCGGTCGTGGATCCGGTCGTGTGCATAGGGTGTGGTGCATGTCTACCTAGCTGCCGTAAGGAGGCGATAGACTTTAAGAATTATACGCGGAGGCAGTTAGAGGCCTTTCTAAGGGGGGCCTTGGCTGACAAGGGCGCTAACGAAGTAAGCGTCATTGCCTTCGTAGAAAAAGACATTGCATACATGGGATTGGATCTCCTTGGACTCGATAGGCTTGAGTATAGCGAAGCGGTGATAGCCGTCCCCGTCCCATCAACAGCCATGATAGGCCTCGGGCATGTGCTTAAGGCCCTCGCCCTTGGGGCGGATGGCATTGTTTTAATTGAGGGGCAGCGCTGGATCGATGAGAGGTTCGGCAGAGATAGGGTGATGTCATTAATCGAAGGCTTAGAGAGGCGCGGAGTTAGCGGCGAGAGACTGTACTACAGTCTCGTAGAGCTCCCAGCCTACAGGAAGATAGCCGACGTACTGAACACCCACGTCCTGCTTGTCAAGGACTTAGGGCCGCTGCCAGCCGACGTCCGCCGGGAGCTTGAAACGGCAGGGTGTCGAGCTTAATGAGGAGTGTTGAGGAGTTATCAAAAGAGTGCAGGGCGCTGGCTTGCATGCAATGTGGCGTGTGCAGCGGGGGCTGTCCAGTATCTACTAAGTCGAAGCTAAACATTAGGAGGGTGGTGGGGTGGCTGACGCTGAGGGGGTGGAAGTTCAGGATCGATGGCGACGAGCTGTGGGACTGTACGACGTGTTATGTATGTGGGTACAGGTGCCCCAGGGGGGTCAGGCTTCCTGAGTTAGTAATTAGCTTGAGGGGTCTGTTGGTAGAAGAGGGAAGGGTGCCTTCGACGCTCGCCAGGGCCTTAGAGAACGTGTATAAGCATGGAAATCCATGGGGGCGTAGCAGGGCCAAGAGGGGGGACTGGGCGCAAGGCCTCGGAGTCAAGACCCTCTCAGAGGTGAAGGAGGCAGACGTATTGCTCTTTACGTGTTGCGCTTCAGCCTACGACGAAAGGGGCCAATTAGTAGCAAAGGCCCTCGTTAAGGTGCTCAAGGCCCTAGGAGAGGACCTTGCCATCCTTGGTGAGGAGGAGGTCTGCTGCGGCAATGAAGTCTATAACTTAGGGGAGCTGGGGCTCTTTGATGAGCTCATGAGGCATAACTTAGAGTCCTTAAGCCGCTACTCAATGGGCCTCGTGGTTACCATTTCCCCCCACTGCTACCACGCCCTAAGGAATAGGTATCGAGGGATTAGGGCCGAGGTCAAGCACTACACGCAATTCTTATGTGAGTTACTGGACGGAGGGAAGCTGAAGATTGATAGTAAGATCGAGGGAGTGGCCACGTATCATGACCCTTGCTACTTAGGCAGGTACAACAAGGTGTATGAGGAGCCCAGGAAGCTGCTCGAGGGCCTCTTCCGTAAGGGGGTGGTGGAGATGGACAGGTCCTACGGCAGGAGCCTATGCTGCGAGGGAGGGGGAGGGAGGATGTGGTACGAGGGGCCGCCTGGGCGAAGGTTGAGCGAAGATAGAGTGAGGGAGGGCCTATCGACTGGGGCCCAGATCATGGCGGTGGCCTGTCCCTTCTGCCTAGTCAACCTCGAGGATGCTATCAAAGTAGTGGGGGTCGAGGAGAAGTTGAAGGTAGTAGATATAGCCGAGTTAGTGTCGAAGTGCCTCAGCCACTAGGCCTTGGCCTTACTCAATTGAGCCCTGAGGGCCGTGGCCACCTTTAAGAGGTCGTCGACCACGCCATAGTGAGCTACATTGAATATCGGGGCGTTGGGGTCCTTATTGACTGCTATTATCAACTCAGAGTCCTTCATTCCAACTACGTGTTGGAAGGACCCGCTAATTCCTAGTGCCAAGTAGAGCTTCGGCTTTACTGTCTTCCCGGAGCTCCCCACCTGTCTATCCTTAGGCAGCCACCCCTTATCGATGACTGGTCTCGAACCTGCCACTACTCCACCTAACATTCTAGCGAGGTCCTCAATTAATGTGAGGTTCTTGGGGTCCCTCAAGCCCCTCCCCACACTGACTATTACTGGGGATTTAGTTATGTCGACTTCGCCAACCTTGGGCTCGACGTAGCCAACGCACTTC
Organism: Candidatus Nezhaarchaeales archaeon; assembly: GCA_038894875.1. Classification (GTDB taxonomy): domain Archaea; phylum Thermoproteota; class Methanomethylicia; order Nezhaarchaeales; family B40-G2; genus JAOAKM01. The sequence goes on along the minus strand of JAWAOK010000013.1, from coordinate 10,529 downwards.
CTACTAGGCCTTAGGCTTAAGTCGTAACTTAACTCGACAACTTTGCCCGGCTTCGCGCGCAGAGCTGGCTTAAAAACTCCCGGCCTGAGAGTAATGACATAACATTTAGAGGGAGGGGGCTCTACCTTTACTACCACCTTCCCCCCATGGAGGTAGCGCTTCGCCCTAAGCCTTCCGTCCAGTAGCTCCAGGTCAACTACGTCAGTAACGAGCGGGGCTCGCATTTTCACGGCTAAGTAGGGCGCTACTTCAATGCCCATTGAGGAGTGGGGGGCCACTACGTACCTTACTCCTCGCTCCGCGATGAGCCTAATTAAGGCCTCAGCCATTACGTCTGGGCTTCGCGAAGAGAGAAGTTCGTGCCTAATGCAAATTACCTCCTCGTAGAACTTAGTGAGCTCGCTCCAGACCTTATCCGAGGGGCTAATTAGGTCGACGCAGCAGGGCCTCAGTCCCAGCTTATTGGCCAGCCCTGAGGCGTCGAGGGAGTACTCCTTCACCTCCCCCCTGAGCCTCTCAATGATGGCTAAGATGGCCTCGCTCACGCAAGGATCCCCCGCTCTTTAAGTATCCTTAATATTGCCTCAGCTGCTTTATCGGCTGGGCCCTCTAGGAGCTGGGCCCTACGCTCTGAACTCGGGATTTCGTAGCCAACTACCTTGAGCCGCTCCTCAGCCGCCGGGAGGGGCCGCGTCTTCTTAAGCTCCTCTAAACTTAGGACCTTGATTGGCTTCTTAGAGGCCCTGCGCAGGCCCATAATTGACACGTAGCGAGGCTCATTTATCCCAGATTGAATGGACAGCAGCGCTGGTATGCTGAGCTCTACGACCTCCTCCACGCCCCCCTCAAGCTCTCTATGGGCCACCACCAAGCTGCCGCGGATCTCTACGCGTTTAACTAGGGTGGCGAAGGGGAGGGCCATGAGGGAGGCCATGAGGGAGGGGACGGCCGCATACCCATCGTCACTTGCTTGAGCCCCGGCCAGTATTAAGTCGAAGCGATCTCTGCTTATGGCGGCGCTGAGTAATTCAGCTATGAGGAGGGGGTCACTCAGTCCAGGCGCATCTATCCTAACGGCCTCATCGGCCCCCTTAGCTAGGCACTTCCTCAACACCTCCTCATCCTCAGGCCCCCCCACCGTAAAGACAACTACTTCGCCCCCGAGGGACTCTTTCATCCTAAGAGCCTCCTCGAGCGCGTAATCGTCCCATTCATTAATATCGTACACCAAGCCTCTAGCTCTGAGCCTGCCTTCAGCATCAACTTCAAACTCTGCCTCTGAGGCCTCGGCAACCCTCTTAACACATACAGCTATCCTCAAGGGGGGCGCCAAGCCTAGCTCGACGGGATGCAGGAGCCTCGCCTTCTATATTTGTTTGGTGCCTGTCATAAGACTGAAGAGTGACGATGCGGCTGCCGAGGGTGCTGTACATACTTAATGGCGCGTAAGCCCCTTAGGATGCGGGCCTCTGTCTGCGTAGCCTTAAGTACCGGGGCTTGGGAGCGTCAGATTCAGAGCGTCCTACGGAGGGCGTCAATGAGCTCGTGGTAAAGGATGTGCTTAAGTTCTTTGGGCGCCTGTCGAAGGGCTGCTCGGCTCACGACGAGGTCTAGCGTGAAGAGGTGGGCGTATTGCTCAAAGGAATTAACGAGAGGGGCATTAATGGCCTCCTTCTTCACTGAACTTCAACTCACTAAGTACTGCTCATCAATGACCCGCTAGAGGTTTAGGGGTCTCCATTATTTACTGAGCCTTGGCCATGGGCGCTGGCTGCCTCATTATACTTGCTACAAATACCTAGATATCTTAGGTAGCTCCTTACCCAACAACCTCCTGGCGGCGTAGATAATAGCATTTGCATAAAGCACAGTGAAGTCTGAAGCGTCCTCGGCCGGAATACCTAAGCTAGGCGCCTCTCTATTATAAAAGGCCAGCAGCCTATCCTCAAATTCAGGGAAGTAGCGTTGAAGGACAAAGTATATGTCGAAGCCTTTGAAGGGGCTTAGCCTCAAGACCCACTCGGTAGAGTCGTCAATCTTGAAGTCTATTAGTTCTCCTCCGAGGGCCTCCGCCACCTTCTTTACATCATTTAAAGTAAGGTGCTTAATGACTTGAAGCCTCTGCCTTAGAGCCTCCTCCAGGAAGCGGTGGTGGGCGTAGCCACCCTCGAAGCCCCTTATATCTATGAGGGAAGATGGTTCAAGCTTTGGGCAGGAGGCCATGGGCCCTCACCACAGCCTCCTCGACTTGCCTATTAAGGTTGATGGCTGTCTCCCTTGGGTCAGAACTCTCAACGATCATTCTCCCGACTATAAAGTAATCACAGCCAGCCCTCAGGGACTCCTCAAGCAGGCCCCCTTGAGGGCCGAGGCCTGGCGAAAAGATCAGCGCCCTGCCCTTAACGATCCTTGCAACGCGCTCTATCACCCATGGCCTAGTGGCACCAACGACGATGCCGCAGGCTCCCCAGGATATGGCCTGGCGCGCGAAGACCTCGAAGGGGTTCGTGAGGCATAAGGTCTCTAAGTCAATGAATAGGCCTCCATACCAGCATGAGGCACCCGGGTGGCTCATGTATGCTATTAGGATCACATCCCTACCCCTCTCGCGAGCCAGGCTGAACACTTCATCCAGCCCGCCGTCGAAGCCGGTGAAGGGGCAGGCAGTGATTGCGTCAAAGCCAGCGTCAAAGAACAATTCAGCCATGACTTTTGAAGTGCTGGCTACGTCGTTTACCTTACAGTCCATGATGGCCGGCAAGCCTCTGTCGTGGGTATACGAGACCAACCCAGCCAGCTCCTTGAGACTCAGCGGTATCGACAGGTGCCTGTTTATCTTAATGGCTGCCACTTGATCATAGATGAGGTCTATGAGGTGCCTCGCCCTCTCGACTAGCTTGGGCCCCCTTAAGTCCAGGGCGAGCACCAATCTAGATCTTGACCGCCTCAGGCTATTAACGAGGCCCACGCATCACACCGAGATACTTTAAAGCACTATACACTTATTAATGTGGCGATGAGTTGAGGCCTGAAGTCCACTTTCTAGACTATGGCAAGGGTGAAGATGTCCTAGAGGGGATCAAGAGGCTCTTCAAGGAGGCGGGGCTAAGCAGCTTCATAAAGGGTAGGGTAGCGGTGAAGTTACATATAGGTGAGTGGGGGAACATAACTCACATCAGGCCTTCTCAAGTGAAGGCAGTAATAGATGCCGTTAAGGATGCCGGAGGTGCGCCATTCTTAACGGAAACTACAACGCTATATCCAGGTGAGAGGTTCACGGTTGAGGGATGTAGGCGCGTAGCCGCCCTCCATGGCTTCACTGATGCCCTAGGAGCCCCGTTTATAGTAGCTGACTCTCCAGACGGATTTGCTGGCATAAACGTCCGGGTTCCAAACTCCAAGGGGGAGCCTCCGTTTAAGGAGGTCCCCATTGCCTCAGCCATAGCCAAAGCTGACGCCCTGATCTTAATCGTCCACGCCAAGGGACATCTGATTACGGGGTTTGGAGGGGCGCTGAAGCATGCAGCAATGGGGTGCGTCACTAAGTTGGGAAAGGCGATCCAGCATGCAGCATGCGAGCTAGTCTACAATTCGTCTAAGTGCAACGTCTGTGGGATATGTGTCGGGGCGTGCCCCTTTCAGGCCCTTCGCATTGAGGGAGAGGGTATCGTGAGGGATGAGGGTAAGTGCATGTATTGCAACACGTGCCTCTTTGAGTGCCCAAGGCAGGCCTGGAGCTGGGCCGAGGGCTCGAAAGAAAGGATGCAGGTGTACTTGGCTTACGCCGCAGCAGCCGTATTTAACTACTTTGCCGGGCGTGTTGGAATTCTAAGCTTCGTTGAGAACGTGACGCCGCTATGCGACTGCGCCGCCCCCGCGGGCGTGCCCTTAGTTCCGGACGTGGGTGTCTTGGCCTCTACAGACCCTGTAGCGATCGATGCGGCCTCGCTCCACTTAATCGACTTAGCTGCTGAGAAGTCTTGGCATGGGGCAAGGCCTCCCAACTTCTTAGGTAAAGTGACTGGGGTAGATCCGTGGATTCATATTAAGCTAGCTGAAGAGCTGGGGGTAGGCTCGAGAGACTATAGGTTGGTGGAGCCATGAAGCCACTGGTAGCTCTTCCGGTCTGGCCCAAGGTTAAGTCGCTGGCGAAGGCGTTGGAGAAGGCTAATGAATATGGCTTTGATTACGTTGAAGCGTCGCTCGACTATCCATGGCCAGAGGAGCTTAGGGGGACGGCGCTAAGGAAGATTAAGGAAGCTAAGGAGATGTTTGGAGTTAAGCTAGCCATCCATGCCCCTTGGCGCGACGTTGCCCTAGCCAGCCCGAGGCAGTGCCTAAGGGAGGGGGCCCTAAGGCTATTTGAAGAGTGCTTAGAGTTTTCCGCTAAGGTCGAGGCTCTATACTTTAATGTACACGTAACCACTCATGAGGCCTGGACCATCGAGGGGGTTAGGAGGGAGATTGAGGGGGCCGCCTTGGCCTCGATTAGCCACCTTGCGGCTAAGGCGAGGGAGGCTGGCGTTAGGCTAACCATAGAGAATAATCCAGAGCCTCTCTTTGGGGTCCCGGGCATGTTAAAGCCGCTAGTAGAAGTTGACGGAGTGAGGCTCTGCCTCGACGTAGGACACGTAGCGTATACGAATTGGATAATTGAGGGCAGAGGCTTGAAGGCTTTCGAGGGAGAGGTTGCTAGCTTAGAAGAGTGGATTGAGAGCTTTAAGGGAAAGGTGCTCGTGGGGCACGTACATGATTACATAGCCAATGAGCGCAGTTTTCAAGACCACCTCCTTCCAGGGGCTGGAGGTGCCGATGTAGGGAAGGACTTAGAGTTATTGATGAGGGGCGGCTGTGAAATGGTGGTCCTTGAGGTGCATTGGGCGAGTAGAAGTAAGCCAGCTAAGTTCAGCGACTTGCAAAGAGCTCTTAAGGCTGTGGCTCGCACCATTAAGGCTGGGCGGAGAAGTGAGTCAGGAGCTAATAGATCTCATTAGGAGGAGGATCGAGGGGCTCCCTCGGCAGGCTCCGTTAGTCCCGGTCTGGATAGATGAGGTCGTGCCGCTATTAATTTCACTAAATAAAAGGGTCGACGAGATAGCAAAGGCGATCGAGAGGCTCGAGCATGCGGTAAACGAGATTAAGCAAGTGCTTTCGTCGAGAGGACAGCCACACCCTTAATAATAAGTCGTCTCGCGCATCCTTCCTCACATCTGACAGTGAGCTAGGCGGAGTAGCGGCGCTTAATTATCGGCCTCCCGACAATAGGTACCTTCTCGCCACAGCTCGGGCAGTGCCCCTCCTCTTTCAAATTAACGCTGATGAGCCTAAAGCCGTACCTTTCTATTAATAATTGGCCACAGCGATGGCAATAGGTGTTCTCATAACTATGTCCTGGAACGTTGCCTAAGTAAACATACCACACCCCCATCCTCTTGGCTAGCCTCCAGGCCTCCTCTAATTTGCGCACATCAGTGGCTGGAGCCGTGAATTTGTAGGCGGGGAAGTACCTAGTGAAGTGAATGGGAGTCTCAGGCCCTAGCTCCCTTAAGTGCCTCTCAACGACCCTCCTTACGCTGTCCTCATCATCATTAACCCCCCTCACAAGTAAGTTAACAATCTCGACGTGGAGCCCCAGCCTCTTGGCCTCCTTAGCAGCCTCCCACACCGGATCGTCGCTCGGTGCTGCGCAGAACCTCCTGTAGACCTCTTGGCCCCCCTTTACGTCAATCTTAATCGCGTCTAAGCCAGCATCCCTTAACATCCTAATTGCTTGAGGAGTTAGGTAGCCATTGCTTACGTAAGTATTGTAAAGGCCTCTGCGTTTGGCAAGTCTAAAGACGTCTAAGCTATATTCGAAGAGCATGGCCGGCTCGTTGAAGGATACGCAAGTGCCTTCATCGCCCGCGCGCTCAGCCATAGAGACGAGTCTCTCAGGAGGAATGTAGTTGGACCTCTTAGGCTCCGGCCTAGCCTTACTTAGGTGCCAATTTTGGCACCACGCGCAGTTAAGGTTACAGCTCCATGTAGAAAAGGTGAGGGCCGTGGAGCCCGGCCAAAAGTGAAAGAACGGCTTTATTTATAGGCCGAGCCCGCCCGGGCTCAGCTTTCTATTGGCCTGGACTCCACGGCGCTTATGTCGCCGTAAACTATTGTATACAGCTTGCCCTCGATATTTATACGCGTCCTACAGAAGCCCACCGCCCCGTCGGGGATGAGGCAGCCCCTAGCGCACACTAGGCACCTGACCCTGCCCCTAGACCTCTCATACAGAGGGGACTCCCTAACAACCGGCAGGTGTATGAGTTCCTTCGCGCTCAAGACGGAACCCCCTTAAATTTGAGGGGGCCCCTTTATTTTTAGTGAGGAGCTTGGTCGAGCTCATAAATGAAGGGGATGACGTGCTGCTGTATCTCGACGAAAGGCGCAAATTCCTAGTTAAAGTAGAGGATAGGACCTTCCACACGCACAAGGGCTTCATAGATCTATCAAAACTCGTAGGCAAGCCGTACGGCACGGTCATTAAAAGTAGTCTCGAAGTCCCATTTGTAGCTCTAAAGCCAATAATATACGACTACATAAGTAAACTGAGCCGAAAGACCCAGATACTGTACTTTAAGGACGTGGCGCTAATAGTGCTGAGGCTCGGGATAGGACCTGGCTCTAGGGTAGTGGAGGGGGGGACGGGCAGTGGGGCTTTGGCCTCAGCGCTAGCGTTTTACGTGAGGCCTCACGGAAAAGTGTACAGTTATGAAGTGAGGGAGGACGTTCTAGAGGTGGCTAGGCGAAATTTAGCCAGGGCAGGGGTGCTGGAGTACGTAGAGCTAAAGCATGCCGATCTCTCCCGCGGCATTGAGGAGGAGGACGTGGATGCCGTAGTCCTGGACCTGGCGTCTCCTTGGGAGGTCGTTCCACATGCGCACAAGGCCTTGAAGGGGAGCGGGGGCTTTGCCAGCTTCAGCCCAACGATTAATCAGGTTGAGCGCACAGTTAAGGTGCTGAGGGAGGAGGGCTTTGTTGACGTGGAGGTGGTGGAGTGCCTGCTTAGGGGAATTAGGGTGGAGGAGGGGGCCACGAGGCCCCACTCATTCATGGTGGCTCACACAGGGTACATAGTGTTCGCTAGGAAAGCGCTAAGGCAGTAAAATGTGAGGTTGAGGCTTAGCGCCCCCCTACTAGGGGGGTGGCCCTCTCTATCAGCTCACGGGCCAGCGTTGAGGAGGCCTCAGTTATTATCGTTGGGTAAACGCCCAGCACCACGGCGAGGGCTGCCAATAGGAATATCGGAATTACCATCACTGCTGGGCCCTCCCTAGCCTCCCTAGCCTCCTCACCAGGCCTGCCAAAGAACACCCTGCGGATGGTCCACAGCCCATAGCCAGCGGTGAGGGCCGAGCCCACTATGGCTATGGCCGTTACTATGGCCCTGGTTACATCGACACTCGCCAAACTAGCCAGCGCCGTGTGCATCGAGCCAGCGAAGATGAATACCTCGCCCCAGAAGCCGATCATCGGAGGAGTGCCAGCCAGGCCAAGGAAGGCTATCAATGAGGCTACGGTGGTGAGCGGCATCTTAGGCCCTAGCCCGCCGAACCTGCTTATGCTACGCGTGTGAAATGTATGTATCAGTATCCCAGACATCATGAAGAGGACGGCTTTGCAGAGGCCGTGGTTAATGTAGAACAGCACGGACCCCGTGAGGCCGACGACCGATAGAGAAGCTATGCCAAAGAGGAGGTAGCCCATCTGGCTAATGCTGGAGTAAGCTAAGAGCCTCTTGATGTCATCCTGGGCCAGGGCCATGACTGCACCGTAAATCATCGTCACTACGGCCAAAGATGCCAGCCCTATGAGGAAGGGCCAATTAGACAGGACCTTGGGGAAGGCCGTGTAAATTATGCGTATGATGGCGTAACCACCGATACCTATCATCGCTGGAGACAGGAGGGCGCTGATTGGCGTCGGTGCTTCGGCGTGAGCGTCGGGGAGCCACGTATGCAGTGGGAAAATAGCCATCTTTACCATTAGGCCTAGGAGCATGGATAGGACTATGGCCGTGAGGAGGGGCGTGTCGTATTCAGCTAGCCGCGGGGCCATCCTCATTACGTCGAAAGTGCCTGAGAGGAAGTAGGAGGCGACTATGCCCCCGAGCAGTGACAGCGCTCCGGCCTCTGTGAACATGAAGTACTTGAAGGCGATCCTCTCCTTGGGGCCGGTACCCCACACGCCTATTAGGGCCCAGGAGGGAATTAGCATCAGCTCGAAGAAGAGGAAGAAGGCGGCTAAGTTAGTTACTAGTACGGTGCCTATCATCCCCCCGGCGTATATTAAGTAAAGTGCATAGTAAGCATCTAAGTTGGGTTCATGCTCCATGTAACCTATTGAATATATGGCTATGAGGGCGCAGAGGAGGGCTATAGTTAAGGCGATGGGGGCGCTTAAGCCGTCGGCGATGATAGTAAAGTCGCCTATGTAAGGGGCCCATGGATACGTAGCGGTGAGCGAAGCGTCAGGGAGGGTCGGTAGGCTTAGGGTTATATGGAACAGAAGGCCGGTCACGTAGGCCATTATCAAGAAGACTAGCCAGCCAGTATGCTTACCCATTATCCTGCCAGCGGCATAAATGAATGGGGAGGCAGCTATTGGCAATATGATAGTTTGTAACAAGAGATGGCCCAAGTCTATCACGCCCATCACCCAATTAGGAAGGTGATTAATAGCATGAAAACGACGAGGCCCCCGAGCACCCAGGCCATGTTGTAGCTCAGGAGGCCTGTATGCGTCCTCCTAAACTTGGAGGAGACGGCTTGAGATAGCTGAGCAAGGACGTAGTTGAACCTATCGATGACTGCGCTCTCCAAGTGCCTGAACAGCCAGCCAGCCGCAGAGATCAATGAGTACACAAAGGCTCTGTAGTAGAACGTGTTAATGTACCACCTCCTGAAGAGGAAGCGCCAGAGGGGCCTTAGGGAGGGCCTGGCTTCCAGCAACTTCTCAGGGGGGGACGTGCGCTTAATATAGATGAAGTAGGCCGGGATCGCGCCAACTGCCAGCATGGACAAACTGCATGTTATTGTTATCAATACGGCCATTTCGTGAGGGATGGCGTGAGCCACGTGAGGCACCTCTTCAACTGCATGTAGGACGTGTACTCCAAGGCCCCATGCCTCGAGGTGGCGATGGAACAACTCCTCGAGCCAGCTGCTCACGAAGGGACCTCCAATGCCGAAGATTACGGTGGCAGCAGCTAGGGCAGCATAGGGGACCCACATGACTTTGGGGGCCTCGTGGATGTGGCGGCCCTCCCGCTCGAGCTCGTGAATATGGTGGCTCTCAGGGCCGAAGAAAGTCAGGCCCAGGGCCCTCACTGTGTAGAAGCTGGTCACCGCCACGCTGAGCGCGCCGAGCACGAAGAGCGGCCAGGTGGACGTGGAAGCCATGAGGCTGGCCTCCAGCACTAAGTCCTTGCTCCAAAAGCCACTGAAGAGGAGGGGTACCCCCATCAAGGAGAAGGCGGCCAGCGCCATGCACCAGTAAGTTATTGGCATGTGCCTCCTCAGCCCTCCGTAGTGCCTAAAGAACCTCGACTCAGTGGCGTGTATCACAGAGCCAGCGGTCAGGAACAAGGCCGCCTTAAACATAGCGTGACTCATTAGGTGGAAGATGCCGCTAGTATAGCCGACGACAAACTCTGTAGTCGCCCCAGCTACGCCCAAGCCTAGCATCATGTAGCCTATTTGGCTGACCGTAGAGTAGGCCCACACCTTCTTAATTTCGCTTGAAGCCATGGCCTGGGTCCCTGCCACAAAAGCCGTGAGCGCCCCTATCCAGCCTACTAGGTAGAAGAATGAAATCAGCTCGTTCGCGTGGCCCCCAAGCCAGGCCGCGGCGTAGAGTATCGGGAAGACGCGCCCCACTAAGTACACGCCGGCCTTAACCATGGTTGCAGCGTGTATTAGCGCACTGACGGTAGTAGGTCCGGCCATGGCGTCGGGTAGCCACTCCATAAGAGGGAGCTGCGCGCTCTTGCCTATCGGGCCACCGAAGAGGAAGGCCGCAGCAACTACGAGGTACTTCAACACCTCCGGGTGGACCTTGATCATTTCGTAGAAGTGGTGGCTCTGGACCGCTTCTATGAGCTCCTTAAAGCTTAGCGTGCCAGTGAGAGACAGGATGATGAAGGCACCTACGAACATGCATACGTCCCCCGCCCTCGTGGTTATGAAGGCCTTCATGCCGCAGTGTGAGGGCGGGTAGGCCTCTGGGGGCTCCCCGACCCAAAAGGTTAGCCAGTCCTCCTTTGAGTCTTGGTAGCGGAAGCCTATGAGGGCGTAGCTACATAGGCCCACGCCCTCCCAGCCAAAGAGCATCTGTATGATGTTATCAGACATCACCAGTAGGAGCATGTTGCCTATGAAGAAGTTCATGAAGAACCAGTACCTAGTTAAGGAGGGATCTCCGTGCATGTAGCCTAGGGAGTAGACCATTATCAAGAAGCTAATTACGGCGACTACGTTGGCCATTATTATGCT
>JAWAOK010000012.1:0-25353 GCA_038894875.1 Candidatus Nezhaarchaeales archaeon | reverse complement strand
GAGAAGAACTACCGCGAGAACATGACCTTGGAGGAGGCCGTGAGGCTGTCGCTAAAGAGCCTGGCAGCGGCGATTGAGGGAGGGCTGTCTCCGGAGAGGGTCGAGCTGGCCACGGTAGACGTTAAGACGAGGCGCTTTGAGAAGCTGAGCAGGGAGGCCGTCGCTAAGTACCTAACCTCCTTAACTTAGCGGAGGCTTGCCATTGGAGCGAGGGGTAGTAGCGAGGCTCGCGGTGGGTAAGGAGAGGTTCGAGGTGCTCGTAAGGCCGGAGCTAGCGTGGAGGCTTAGGAAGGGGGGGCAAGTGGATATTAAGGAGGTGCTGATAATTAATGCAGTATTTAGGGACGTTGGAAAGGGCCTCAAGGCCTCTAGGGAGGAGCTGCTCAGGGCCTTTAAGACCGACGATCCTGAGAAGGTGGCGGAGCAGATAATTAGGCGAGGGGAGCTTCAGCTCTCTTCAGAGCAGCGGAGGGAGCTCATCGAGTCCAAGAGGCGACAGATAGTAGACTTCATTGCTAGGAACTGCGTAGACCCTAGGACGAACCTCCCACACCCGCCACTGAGGATAGAGAATGCCCTTGCAGAGGCCGGGATATCCATCAATCCATTTGAGGATGTAGAGTCTCAAGCAATGGAGGCAATCAAGGCCCTCAGGCCCATCCTGCCTCTAAAGGTAGCGAAGGCCGCGCTCGAGGTCAGGATCCCAGCCGCCTACGCTAGGAAGGCCTACCCCCTCGTCTCTAAGATAGGAGAGGTCAAGCGCTCCGAGTGGCTGAGTGACGGCTCATGGAGGGGGGAGGTAGAGGTGCCTGCAGGGCTCCAGTTATCTATCATGGAGAGGCTAAACTCAATCACGAGGGGGGAGGCCCAGGTAAAGGTGCTCAGCGTAGGCTAGGGGGAGGGGCTTGCCCATCTACCTTAAGGACTGGGACATAGCCGTGCCCGGCGAGCTACTGGCTGAGGGGAACTATAGGGCGGGGCAGAACGTAATTAAGGACGGCACCAAGCTGTACTCGACGACCGTCGGCGTCTTTAGGTACGTTAGAGGTACCGTGAGCGTCGTAGCCCTCAGCGGACCATACATACCGAAGGTGGGAGATTTAGTCATAGGCGAGGTAATAGACGTAGTCTCGCTAAATTACATAGTCGACATAAGGGCCCCCCACGTGGCGTTTCTCCACGTCTCTGAGGCATCTTCGAGACAGATAAACCCCCAGGAGGAGGACTTGAGGAAGCTCTACGACATAGGGGACTTGCTATTGGCCAAAGTGTCCTCGTTTGAGAGGGCCCTCAACCCCTCCCTAACTTGTCGAGAGCGGGGGCTGGGCAAGATAACGAGGGGGCAAGTAATAGCCATCCCCCCGGCCAGGGTGCCCCGCCTCATAGGGCGGAGGCACTCCATGATAAACATGATAAAGAAGGAGACTGGCTGCGAGATAGTGGTTGGCCAGAACGGGTACGTATGGGTCGTGGGTAGGTCGCCTGAAGATGAGGAGCTAGTGGCAGAGGCCATTAAGAAGGTAGTGGAGGAGGCGCACATAAGCGGGCTTACGGCGAGGGTAATGAATATGTTGAGGTCTAGGAAGGGGGCTCAGGGACGGCCCCCCTAGGCCTTAAAGAGCGGGAAGGTTTTTAAGATGGCCAGCCTCCCGCCTACAGCCTATGGCTGCGGTGCCGTTACATGTCAAGGATGCGCTTAATAAGTGAGGACGGCATACGGCACGACGGAAGGAGGCCAGAGGAGGCCAGGGCCATTAAGATGTACGTCGGCGTCCTAAAGAACGCCAACGGATCGGCCTATGTAGAGCAAGGAAATACGAAGGTCCTGGCTGCAGTCTATGGGCCCAGGGACGTCCACCCGAAGCACCTAGCGTACCCGGACAGGGCTAGGATTAGGTGTAGGTACCACATGGCCCCCTTCTCGGTTGAGGTCCGTAAATCGCCGGCGCCCTCTCGAAGGGAGATCGAGCTGTCTAAGGTGATACGCGAGTCTCTATCCCAGGCCGTCATATTAGAGCAGTTCCCGTACACTGCGATCGACGTGTTTATTGAGGTGCTCGAGGCCGACGGCAGCACGAGGTGCGCTGGCATTAACGCCGCCTCCCTCGCCCTCTCCGATGCGGGGATACCCATGAGGGACCTAGTCGCCGCCTGTGCCGTTGGGAAGGTGGATAACGTACTAGTTGTCGATCCCACGGACCTGGAGGATAAGAACAGCGAAGCAGACATGCCCTTCGCAATTATGTATGGGAGGCGCAAGATAACGCTCCTCCAGCTAGACGGGCTCCTCACTTACGAGGAGGTAGCCAAGGCCATAGACATGGCAATGGCCGTCTGCGGGAAGATATACGAGGCTCAGAAGGAGGCCTTAAAGCAGCGCTACCTGGCCCTCAGAAAGGCCATCGGGGCGGACTAGCTTGGTATCGAAGATAAAGAGGGCGCGGATACTTAGCCTCCTAAGCAGCGGGCGAAGGGTGGACGGCAGGGGCCTTGAAGACTACAGGCCAATTAACGTAGAGGTGGGGGTCATAGGGAGGGCCGACGGGTCTGCCAAGGTCAGCATCGGGGATACCGTCGTGCTAGCTGGGGTCAAGTACGAGGTGGGGCAGCCCTTCCCCGACGCGCCCGACTTGGGGGTCTTGGCGGTCAATGCCGAGTTCCTGCCCCTGGCCTCACCCACCTTCGAGTCTGGCCCGCCGGACGAGAACGCCGTTGAGCTGGCCAGGATAATAGATCGGGGGCTTAGGAGGGCGGGGTCCATAGACCTAGGCAAGATGTGCCTCATCCCCGGAAGGAGCGTCTGGATTGCTTGGGTGGACATGTACATACTGAATCATGGCGGAAACCTCATAGACGCCTCGGCGCTCGCGGCTTCGCTGGCCCTCCTCACGTCTAAGATGCCGACGGCTGAGGTGAAGGAGGGGGAGGTGAGGGTTAACTTCGACAATAGAGTCAGCCCGCCGCTGGCCGAGCCGCCAGTTACAGTCACTATCTCTAAGGTGGGGGATTGGCTAGTAGTGGACCCCACCCTAGACGAGGAGGAGGTCTCCGACGCTAGGCTCTCGGTATCAGTAGTGTCGGGCAAGATATGCGCTATTCAGAAGGGAGGGGAGGGGTCGTTTGAGGTTGAGGAGGTCCACAGGGCCCTTAAGATAGCCATAAGTAAGGCAGAGGAGCTTAGGAAGCATCTCGATAGGTGGGGCGGGAGGGGTGGCTAGGACCAAGGTCACAAAGTCGACTGCTCGCTTCGGGGCCCGCTACGGCTCCACCCTCAGGAAGAGGGTTCGAGAAATAGAGCAGAAGCTTAGGTCTAGGCATAGGTGTCCGTTCTGCCTAACAGTAGGGTCGGTTAGGCGCAAGGCCGTCGGCATATGGTCCTGCCGCAAGTGCGGGAAGGTGTTCGCTGGAGGCGCCTACACGCCCTTCAGCGAGCGCGGTTGAAGGGAGGCCATGGCGATCCTCATAACGACCTCCCACCGCCCGACCAGGAGGGTCAGGAGCTTTTGTAAGGAGCTCTCGGCCGTGCTCCCGGGCTCGGTGTATGTCAATCGAGGGAAGAAGTGCCTTAGCGAAGTGATGCTGGAGGCCTCGGCTAGGGGCATGTCGCACTCGTTAATAGTTAACGTCAGGAAGGGGAACCCAGGTAGGCTGGACTTGTACCGCGCCGAGGATGGCAAGCTAGTGGCCTCCATAGTTTGCTTAGGCACTAAGTTGGCTAGGGAAATGGGGGTGGCTCCTCAACGGATGAAGAGGGCTGCTGTAGCCGTAGAAGCGGAGGGGGACTTGGAGCTGCTCGGCAGGGTGATGGCGGAGGCCTTGAGCCTCCCACTAGTTAAGGGGAGGCCCTCTCCATCTGAGTACGCCAGCGCAATGATAATCTCGCCAAGGAGGGGGTACCTGGGGGCAATAAACTTCCTAAGTCTAAGCAGCCACAAGCCCGTGGGCCCCCTAATTAGGGTGAAGAGGATTTTAAAAGCGGTGGGCTGAAGTGCACAGGGCCGTGATAGAGGTAGAGGCCCTCTCTGCTGAGGAGGCTAAGGCGCTATACGCCTCCCTCAAGCCAGAGGTGGTGACCATGTCTTTGAGGGGGCTGGCGGCGGACATAAGCATCGATGGAGATAGGGTGAGGATAGTCATCGAGGCCTCGAGCTTTAGCAAGCTTAGGGCTGCGCTCAACTCGTACCTCCGGTGGCTGCACTCATTTAGCGAGCTGGCAGCGTGGGTCTCGTCGGCCAGGGTAAGGCAATAGGAAGTTAGGTAAACTATTTATGAGGCACGGCTTTGCATCTAGCTGCGTATGACTGAGGCCCAGCTCCCTCCTGAGATACAGAATAAGCTGCTCCAGCTTCAGGAGAGTCAGGAGAGGCTGAGGGCCCTAGTCATCAGGAGGCAGCAGTTCGAACTCGAACTGCGCGAAGTCCAGAGGGCCCTGGAGGAGCTTGAGAAGCTCAGCCCGGATGCGCCGGTCTATAAGACCGTTGGCTCCCTCCTCTTCTTGGCCGATCGAAATAAGACCATGTCTGAGCTGCAGGATAGGAAGGAGACCTTGGAGCTACACATAAAGACCTTGGAGAGGCAAGAGAGCCTGGCCAGGAAGCAAGTGGAGGAACTTAGGCAAAAGATAGCGCAGTCACTTTCAGCGATGGGGGTGACTAGCCCGTGAGCTTTCCCACACGAGCCTGAAGACTTTTGGGAGGGCTTAGTCGCTGAGCTAGAGAGGGTCATTAAGAAGAAGGTAGAGGGGGCCCTGCCGAGAGGGGGGTTGAGGGACCTATCTATAACGATAAGCGCCGAGAGGGGGGAGGAGGGGGCCCGCTTAACGATAGAGGCTGAGGTAGACGCGCACCCAGGAGTTAAGTGCGACGTCAGGGCCTTAATTGAGGAGGCAGTAGCTGAGGCATTCAGGAAGGCCGACGAGGAGCTCTCTAAAAGGGGGCTGAGGGCGCCAACTGAGGGGATGGCTGAGGCCCTTGAGCGCAGTAGTCGTTGAGGACCTCTGGTACTTCTACCCCGGCTGCTCAGAGCCCGCCCTGAGGGGGGTCAGCCTGAAGATAGACGCGGGCGACTTTGTGCTAATCGCCGGGCCCAGTGGGTGCGGGAAGACTACGCTCTGCAGGTGCTTCAACGGCCTCATCCCCCACTTCTACGGTGGCCGCTTGAGCGGCAGGGTAGTGGTGGACGGGGTTGATGTGCTCTCAAGGCCAGTGCACGAGCTAGCCAGGCGGGTTGGGATGGTGTTCCAGGAGCCCGAGGACCAGCTAGTGTGTCTATCAGTAGAGAGGGAGGTCGCCTTCGGCCCTGAGAACCTGGGCTTGCCCAGGGAGGAGGTGAGGAGGAGGGTTGAGGAGGCCCTCGCCGCCCTGAGGATCTCGAGCCTTAGAGACCGGTCCCCGCTTGAACTCTCGGGTGGGGAACAGCAGAAGGTGGCTCTGGCGGCGGCGCTGGCCCTGAAGCCGAGGGTCCTCGTGCTCGACGAGCCCACCTCTAATCTAGACCCCGCCAGTGCCCACGACTTCCTCAACACGCTGGCCGATCTAAATCAAGAGGGGTTGACGATAATCTTAGTTGAGCACCGCCTCGACGCAGTCGCGCGGTTGGTCGATCTAGTCGTGCTCATGGACGGAGGGAGGGCGGTCTTAGCCGGGGACCCTCGCGAGGTTCTGGCCTCTGAGGAGGCTGAGAGGCTGGGGGTGGCGGTGCCCAAGCCAGTTAAGGTGTATCGCGAGCTGGCGGCCAGGGGGCTCAAGCTACCTAAGGTCCCCCTCACCCCTGAGGAGTTGGCCGAGGGGATGGCTGAGGCCCTTGAGCGCAGTAGTCGTTGAGGACCTCTGGTACTTCTACCCCGGCTGCTCAGAGCCCGCCCTGAGGGGGGTCAGCCTGAAGATAGGTAGGGGGGAGCTCGTCGCCATAGTCGGTGAGAACGGGGCTGGGAAGACGACGTTAGCTAAGCACTTCATAGGCCTGCTTAGACCGCAGCGAGGGAGGGTGGAGGTCTTCGGAATGGACGCCTCTAGGGCCAGGGCTCACGAGCTGGCTAAGTACGTGGGCTTCGCCTTCCAGAACCCGGACCATCAGCTCTTCTCAGAGACTGTGGAGAGGGAGGTCGAATTCGTGCTCAAGAACCTCGGCGTGCCTAGGGAGGAGGCTGCGCGCAAGGTAGAGGCCGCCTTAACTAAGCTGGGCGTTGCGGAGCTGAGGGCCCGCTCGCCCCTGACCCTAAGTAGCGGAGAGAGGCGCAGGGTGGCCTTGGCGTCCATCTTAAGCCATGACCCAGGCCTGCTAATCCTCGACGAGCCAACCGTAGGCCAGGATGCGATTCAGAAGAGGAGGCTGGCGTCGTTAATGGTGGATCTTGTCAAGGAGGGGAGGACGGTGGTCGTAATAACTCACGACATAGAGTTTGTCGCTGACTACGTGGACAGGGTTATCGTTATGTCAAAGGGTAGGGTGGTGGCCGACGGGCCAGCCGAGGAGGTCCTAGTTAACGAGGACGTGTTACTGAGGTCCGCGCTCAGGCCACCCGCCTCGGTGGAGGTTGTCAAGGCGCTAGTCAGGCGGGGGCTTCTTAAGGAAGTCAAGCTCTACCGCGACGTTTCTAAGCTGGTCGACGACGTACTAGGGGCTTAGCAGTTGAGCTTCCTTCAGGCCTTCTCCTATAGCCGGGGCTCAAGCCCCCTACACAAACTGGACCCGAGGTCGAAGATGGCACTGGCCGCCTCGATGATCGCCTCGGCCATACTCCTGCGCGGCAGGCTAGAGGCCTCGGTACTACTGGCTGCGCTGTCGCTGGCCCTGCTAGCCCTTAGCGGTAGCCTCAGGCAATGGCTCATGGCCTTACGCGGGCTGTCCGCCTTAGCGCTAATCGTTCTGCTAGTTAACTTATGGACCGCCGGCCCCCTCTTCGCCGCCTCCATGGTGCTGTTGCTAATTACCCTCGCGGCCTCGTCCTCTCTGTTCTTCTTAACCACTAGCCCAGATGAGCTGTCGCTGGCCTTAGTAAAGCTCAAGCTGCCCCACGACTTAGCCTTGGAGCTCTCCATGTCCATAAGGTTCGTCCCAACGCTAGCACGCGAGGCCCAAGTGATCATGGAGGCTCAGCGAGCGAGGGGGCTCAACCTTGAGGCGGGGCTCTTGAGGAGGGTGAGGAACGCGGTCCCCGTACTAATCCCATTAGTCGTCTCAGCCATGAGGAGGTGCGAGCGAGTGGCAGAGGCCATGGAGAGCAGGTGCTTTGGAGCCTCAAAGAATAGGACGTGGCTCTTCGAGCTCAGGCTCAAGGGCCGTGACTACGTCTGCTTGGCAAGCTCAGCGCTCCTCCTCTTGTCTTCGCTCATTTACTCGGTCTGCTTCGCCTGAGCCTGCCCTCCTCATCTATCTCCCCGGCCCTGATCCTAGATGAGGAGATGGGCCTCCCGTCCTCAGCGAGCACCATGCTCACTACCTCCAACTTATAGGGCGGTAGCCCCCTCTCAGCTCGCCTGCGGTTTATGTCGAGCCCCCTCTCGAGCGTCTCCTCACTCACAACTAGCGCCTCTATAGAGGGGTCCTCCAAGAGCACGCCCTCGGGGCTCTCTATCTTCATGATGCACGCGCGATCCAGCCAGCCCCTCTCCCTTATGAAGTTAATTAGCCTGGCCACTCTCTCCTCAAAGCTGGCCACCCCGCAAGCCCGCTTACTTTTAGCCATTTGATCTGAGGACACCCCTATGAGGACCTCCCTGCCGACGCTGAACGCCTTCTCTAGCAAGGCCTTGTGGCCTTGGTGCAGCCTGTCGAAGGTCCCTCCAACGGCTACTCTACCATACCTATATTGGCGGTGGCTCGCTTCAGCCATAGAGCGTGGTCACCACGGGCTCTCCTTCAATTAGGACTACGGTATGTTCAAACTGACTGACTAGCCCCCCGCCCCTCTCCAGCAAGACTGGGTATGCGTTGAGGGGCCCTCGTTGGGCCAACGCGTTAAGGAGGGGCCTGACTTCACTCAGCTCCCACCCGTCAATGAGCCAGCGCTCGGTGAAGGGGAGGGTCTTGAATCTATTCCAAATCTCCTCAAGGAGCCTCTTAGCCCTCCTATCTCTGACCTTCCCCGCCCCTGAGTAACTGAATATGGTGGACTTGCTGCCGTCAATTACGTAGCCCTCCCCATTAGTTGCGAAGGGCTCTATAGCGTAGGCCCCCCCGTCCTCGACAATGCCTGTGCCTTGCTTGACGTTGGGCACGGCAACACCGGTGTGGAGTACGTACCTAGAGAGCCCGTGGCCCGTCAGGTTATGTATGGGCCTAAAGCCGTAGGACCTAATGGTCGCCTCGATCGCCCACCCCACCCTAGAGAGGGGGACGCCGGGCTTCATCAACTCTATGGCCCTCGCCAGGGCCTCTCGAGCCGCCCTGAGGAGGGGCTCCGCCTCCGGATTGAGCGCTACGGTAGCGGCCACGTCGCCTATGTAGCCATCTACGTGGGCCCCTACATCTATCTTTACGACCGCGCCCCGGGGCACGACCTCCTCTTCGTCCGCGAGGGCCGTGTAGTGGGCCGCGACGTTGTTAATTGAGATGTTACATGGGAAGGCGGGCTGGGCCCCCTCCCTCCTAACGATTGCCTCGGCTAGCTCGCAGAGCTCCTTTATTGGGACGTCTTCATGTAGCCTGCGGCAGACCTCCTCCAATGCCTTGGCCGCCGCCCTCCCCGCCCTCACGTAGCACTTAAATTCGTACTCATCCATGGCAGTCTTTAGCTCTCCTTAGCCTTTGCGACTGAATATATGGCCGATATGAACAGCTCCTTGCCGCACCTAGCGCAACTATCCAGCCTCTTAAAGACGAAGTCTCCCACCTTAAACTCCCTCTCCTCGCGGTAGTCGCAGCCCATGCAGCTGATTACAGTAACTACGCTAGGGATGCGTCTCGATGGCTGGCCGCGCTGCATCGCCATGAGCATCAAACTAGTGGAGGCTACGACTAGGATTAAGAGGAGGAGCGGCGCTGCGGCCTCCGCGTGCTGCGTGACGAGGCTAGCGGCTATTAAGATGAGGGCTAGCGCCGTTAAGACGGTGGCCAAGATGGGCACTAGAGGCTTCGCCACCTCAGTCACCCATTCCCGACGCCTATCGTGTTGCCTATTCCTGCTAATATGATTATGTCTCCGTCCTTAGTCCTAGTCTTGATGATTTCCTTCACCCTCTCTACGGCCGCCTCTATACCGTCAACTATCTCCTTCTTCATCGTCGACACGGCCTCCTCTATAGACTCCTTAATGACTATTGCGTCTAGCGGTATCTTGTACTTAGTGGCTACCTCCTCGATCTTGTACTTCTCAGGGCCCGGGTCCCCTATGGCCGCGCCGACGCCCTCTGCCACCTGCCCCGTGCGCTCGCCCTCGAGCTTCTGGGCCGCGTCGACCATTATTATCCTGGCCACCTTATCCTGATACTCCTCAACCACCTTCACCACGGCGTCCCCCGGCTTACCGACCTTGCCCCCCGGGCCCTCTGCCTTTAGCACTATGAGCTTCCTCCCCTCGATGGTTACTTCAGAGGCCACCATGTCTTCAGCTATCCTCACGCACGGATGGCCTAGCATGAACCTCCCCGCTACCATAGGGCCGGCTGAGTCGCCGATGGGCTTCCCAGTTGAGAATGCGTCCAGTGAATTGTAGTAAGCCTCCGCCAACCTCATTATTAGTGGGATTGCGTACGCTATCTGCATCAACACTAGGAGGCTCTTGGTCCTCTTGCTTAGGATTAAGTAGTGCTTAGTGACCTTGTATATTGAGTTCAAAGCCATAGTGACCGCCACTAAGTCCTCTAGGTTGGCCGCCGATATGGAGTCTGCCCTGGGCGCGACGCGGGCAACGAAGGACCTAAAGCGATCGCGTTCAACGTCCAGTAGGTGCTCTAGTCTCTTCAATACCCCGTAGGGGTCTTTGTCGACGGGCTCTATCACGAAGAAGTCGAGGAAGTCGTCCACTAGCTTCGAGGGGTCGAAGTCCGGCTTCCCATGATCTACTATAGACTTAATGAGGGTCTCCTTACTGTTCTTGGCGTAGCGTTCAAGCTTAGCGATGGCCTTCTCCACGTCCCTGGTCCACAACATACGCTGAAAGTGCTGATTGAAGAACATGAACAGCATGATGAAAGCTAGGAGGTAGATGAGTGAGAAGAGCAGCTGATAGGGGTCCCCCGGCGGGAGCAGCTGAGCTAAGTTGGTCCTTAGAAGGCCCGACAACCTCCTTGCCTCCCGCCGCTCTGCCTCCTGCTTTATAGTTTTATTAGCTTAGTTGGCTCTTCCCTCTCACAGTAGGTGCGGAGCGGCCGTCGCCAGCACGAGCCTTTCCCCGACCCTCGCGGAGTCGAGTACTCGGTCTCGCGGCAGAGGGCTTAACTTCCGGGATCTGACGAGACCGGGTGTCTCCCCTCTGCCTATGGCCGGCGTACGGCCGCTCCGCACCTACTTAGCGTGGGGGCTTACTAAGCTTACCGTTCCTCGGCAGGCGGTGCTTCATGGACCTCCACATCCACTAATACTCAGCCTCGACCCCTCCCCCTCAGCGGGTCTCGCCGCAGTAGCCCCAAGCCTTAATGATAGGGACGGGGCTACCGCGGCCAGTGCTTCACGCGCGCAGCTCGGGAGGGGCCATACTTTTCATGCGCGCCCCCAAGCCAAACCAGCTTGACGGGCTAATGCGCTTAAGACGGGCTAAGGGGAGGGGCCGCTGCGGCGGTGCCTTATGGAGCCTAGCGGGCCCAAGCCCATCAGTTAGTCCATGCTACATAGGGCCGGGATCGGGGCGAGGGGCTCGAATTTAATTAATGGTGGGGCCGGTGGGACTTGAACCCACGACCAACGGGTACCCCCCGCTCCAGAGGCTCTTCATCCCACCGCGGTCGTAGGTACCTAGCCCCTCTGGAGCCCCTAACGCCGGGCCTCCGCCCGGTGCCGTCCTACCTTGCTAGACTACGGCCCCCTCTAAAGGGGCGCTGAAGCTTGAGTTAAGCTTTGCTACCAAGAGGCATGGGTGGCCCGGCCATCGCGTAGACGATTTAAGCCGGGGGCAGGATTTGAACCTGCGTGAAGCGGCTCTGCAGGCCGCCGCCTAGACCGCTCGGCCACCCCGGCCAGGGGCATTAAGGGGCCCCTTTTTAATAAAGTTTCATTAATGTCAATTTAGTGGGGCCGCCAGGATTTGAACCTGGGTCACGAGGGGTCCCGCGCCGCCCAGTAGGGGTCGGCGCCCCAAGCCTCGCAGTCTACCAAGCTAGCCTACGGCCCCTCAAATGTCTATAGGGGGGCGCTTTTAGTTTTCACGCCGTTTTGCCATAAAGAATATATCCTCACCCTCGCGAAAGGAGCTGGTGCACCTCTTGAAGTACGACGTGATTATAGTAGGCTGCGGCCCGGCGGGCATCTTTACAGCGCTAGAGCTGAGGTCGCGCAGCGACTTAAGGATCCTAATGTTAGACAAGGGGCTGGACGTGGAGCAGCGACATTGCCCCGCCAACCGCGGCCTGGGCTGCGTTAGGTGTAACCCATGCAACTTAGTTAGTGGCTGGGGAGGGGCTGGAGCGTTTAGCGATGGTAAGTTGACGCTGTCCCCTGAAGTGGGGGGGTGGCTCGACGAGTACGTGGGGAGGGAGGAGCTATCTAGGCTAATAAACTACGTGGACGAGGTGTACGTGAGGTTCGGCGCGCCGAAGCAGGCATACGGCGTAGAGGTGGACCGCATCGAGGAGTTTAAGCGAAAGGCCACGCTAGCGGGCCTCCGCTTAATTCCGGTCAAGATAAGGCACTTAGGCACCGAGAGGTGCATGGAGGTGGTTAAGGAGATGAAGAGGAGGCTCGAGGGGGAGGTGGACGTGAGGCTGGGTAGCGAGGTAGATGCAGTGTTGGTTGAGGGGGAGGTGGTTAGGGGGGTGAGGCTGCGCAGCGGGGAGGTGGTGGAGGGCAAGTACGTCGTGCTGGCGCCTGGACGCAGCGGGGCGGAGTGGCTTAGGAGGGAGGCCGAGAGGCTTAGGCTCCGCTCTACGCACAACCCAGTCGATGTGGGGGTGCGCGTAGAGGTCCCGGCCTACGTAATGGAGCCCCTCTCCAGCGTGCTCTACGAGCCTAAGTTCATCTACTACTCCAAGACCTTCGACGATCGGGTGCGCACGTTCTGCTTCAACCCCTATGGAGAGGTCGTGACTGAGTACTACGACGGAGTGGTCACGGTCAATGGCCAGAGCTACGAGAGCAAGCGCACCGACAATAGCAACTTCGCCATCCTCGTTAGTACCTCATTCACTGAGCCCTTCAAAGAGCCCATAGCCTACGGGCGCTACTTAGCTAGCCTGGCGAACTTGATCAGCGGCGGCGTTATTGTGCAGCGCTTGGGGGACTTGAGGATAGGTAGGAGGTCGACCTGGGAGCGCATAAGGCGCAATCTCGTCGAGCCTACGCTCAAGTCAGCGACGCCGGGAGACCTAAGCTTCGTCCTCCCCTACCGCTACTTGACCGACATCTTAGAGATGCTGAAGGCCTTGGACGAAGTGACGCCGGGGGTGTACTCTAACCACACCCTGCTTTATGGAGTGGAGGTGAAGTTCTACAGCTCGAGGCTTGAGCTGAGCCGCAGCCTAGAGACAAGGATACGCAACCTCTTCGCCATAGGGGATGGTGCTGGCATAACCAGGGGCCTCGTACAGGCCTCGGCGTCAGGAGTAATCGTGGCTAGGGAGGTCCTGAGGAGAGAGGGGCTGGCCGGACAGGGCTAGGCCTGCGCGCGCCCGTCGGCTCTGCCGCTACACTAGCGTAGCCCCTAGCTCGCGCTCAACGAACTCCCAAGCCTCCTCCCTAGTGACTATATGCCCCTTGCCTACGCTGCTGCGCCTCCGCCTCCTACTCTTTACTCGGTAGCCGGGCCGCTCGAGGCTGACGCATACGTCAAAGCCGAAGATGCCCAGCGCAGGGTCGTACTTCACGCCAGGTAGGTTGATGTGCTCCTTAATGCCGAAGGAGAAGTTCCCAAAGGGGTCGAAGCAACTGCGTCTGAGCTTAAAGCCCACGGCCGCCAGGGCCCGCTTGAGGAAGTCCAAGGCCCTCTCTCTACGGAGCGTTACGATGCAGGCAATGCTCTCCCCCTTCTTTATGCCAAAGTCCTTGATGGTCTTCTTCGCCCTCCTGAAGCACGGCTTCTGTCCAGTGAGCTTCTCAAGTACTTGTGCCGCCTTCAGCAGCCTCTCTCCAGAAGAGCCGACGGCCATATTCACAACTACCTTCCCCACCCTGATCCTCCTCATTGGGTTCTCCGACGTTGGCGCCGACATCACCAGTAGCCCTCTGGCAGTGAGATAGCGGGCTCCTTCGAGCCTATGACGAAGGTGTATAGGTAGCTTGCGCTAAACCTTTCGCCGCCCCTACCCTCAAGGGTCACGAGCCTCTGCTCCCTGAATAGGTCCCGGCTCACTTCAACTATCCTGCCCACGCGCCCCAGGTTCCTGCCCCCGGTGATGATGGCCACAGCCCCTGCCTCGAACTTAAGGTGGTCGAGGACGGTGCCGTCGGGGAGGGAGAGTTTCACAACGTCCATGGTCTTGTAGACGTCCTCAGCCGGTCTCCTAGGGTCCGAGACCCGTATGAGGACGTTGCGACCGTCGTGAAGGTTGAGCTGTATGTGGCCTCCCTTCACTATCGTCTTATCCTCAATGCGGCACAGCTTGAAGGAGGCCTCGCCAGGCCCTATCTCATGGAGGCACAAGTAGTCCTTAGGGTGGGGCACTAGCCTAAAGCGCTTGTCTAGCTTGGGTATCTCGAGGACGTCCATTAGCCCTAGGGGGAACCTGTGGTCTCTACAGACCCTGCCGTCCACCTTAATCATCCCCCTGCCTATAATGAGCTTCGCCTCCCTGGCACTCTCTGCATAGCCCAGTATGTCGCGGACGACTAGTAGGAGGGGGATGCATTTATCGATCGGGTGCGGGCCTGGGCTGGGCTTAACGACCCATTTATACTCCTTCCGCTCAATTGGCCAGAACGCGGGCGCTGCGTGGCGCTTAAGGCGGCGCGACCCGCCCATCTTCCCCAAGCTAGCCACCTCCTCCAGCCGATGCCCTGCGCTCTACGATCTTCCTCCTGGCCTTATCTGAGAGGTCTAGCTTAGTTATAAGGAGGTTGGAGGCGTGCAGGGGTACGTAGTACTTAGTCCCGTCCATCTTCTCCGCCATAACCCCCTCCACGTAGACTCTCATCTTAGAGGTATCGACCTCAACTACCTTCCCGACCATCCCCTTGTAGTCCCCCCTCATCACCATTACCGTGTCCCCCTTGCGGACGGGGAGGGACCTAAAGCCGTACTGTTGGCGCAGCTCCTTAGATAGGTGGGCCGCGAGCATCTTGTGCTTAATGTGGAGGGGGGCGTTAAAGAGGGCCTTGCGCTGCTTCCCGGGCTTGTGAGACTTAGTGCTCAAGCTACACCACCATGGTCGTCAGGGCAGCTATCTTCGGCCACCTCTCGGCAGCCTCCTTAGCCACGACGCCCCTGATCTCAGTGCCCTTAGGCTCCCCCTCAGGGCTGACGATGACGACTGCATTGTCCTCAAACTGGACCCATACGCCGTTAATCCGCCTGTATGGCTTCCGCTGCCTTATGACTACTGCCTTCAAGATCTGCTTCTTAAGCTCAGGCTTCCCCTTGCGGACGGAGACTATGACCATGTCGCCTACGGCTGCTGCGGGGAGTCTTCGATGCCTGGACTTGCGCCCGACAACGCCTACGATCCTGACCTCCTGCACCCCGCTGTTGTCAGCGCACTTAACTAGGCTGCCTACTGGAAGGCCCGGTGTTATCCTGGGCCTGTAGGTTATGCCGACGGCCCCCTTCAGCCCCCTCTTAGCCAACTCGCCTCACTCAAAGGCGTGGGCTAGCCCCCTAGGGATAGATTAAAGGCTTTCCTAATTGGCTAGCTGCGCTTCGGCCACGCTACTCCGGCCTGGCCTTTCCTAAGACGACAAAGCTCACAGTCTTAGAGAGAGGCCTGCACTCGCCTATCAGCACTTCGTCACCCTCCTGTACCTTAATGCAGGGGGGGCAGTGCGCACTAATTTTGCTCCGCCGCCTCTCGTAGCGCTCGTACTTTGGTACGTAGTGCAAGTACTCACGCAAAATGGTGACAGTCCCCTTGCGCGCCGTGCTGACGACCCTCCCCCTCAGCAGCACCCCTCTGACCGATAGAGTGCCATGGAAGGGGCAGTCGGGGTCGTCGCAACTGGACTCAGGCGGCTTCAGCCCTGGTATGCCAGGCCTGGGTAGCTTGGACACGCCCCCACCTCCTTAGGGCCCGGCTTAAGCGCTTTTCGCAGCCCTCGGCTCAGCGACGAGGAGGCCTGGTCCGCTTGACGCTGCGCCTGACTCGGTCCTCGGGCCTCGCCTTAATGACCCAGCCCTCGACCTCCACGAGCTCGCCGCTGGGCAAGGTGAATAGGAAGCTGGAAGTCTCCTTGGGCACGGCCTTAACTCCCTCGGGGGTCTCTATGTAGAGCATGTTCATGGTCTCATCCAGGACGCGGCCAGCTATGCCGACGTAGCCTCGGTGGGTGCTACTAACCACCCTCACCTCCAGCCCTATCAGCTCGTGGCGAACTAAATTATGAGGGCTTATGTCCACGGCCGCCACCCTTGAGCTCCTCTTCGCGCTGAATAGTTAGTATCCTAGCGATGGTCTTTCTGATCTCCCTCAACCTGCCTGGATTCTCCAGAGCCCCGCCAGCCGCCGACTTGGCCCTGAGCCTTCTCAGCTCGGCGTACAGCTCGTCGAGCTTCCTGGCCCGCTCCTCGGGGCTCATCTTACGTAGCTCCTTGACCCTCAAGATGGCCACTCTGACCGCCCTCCGCAGCGCTAGCCGCCTTAACCTCCCCCCGGTCCAGGACCTTTATCGCCTCAGCTGCCTGCGGCAGCATTATCCTGACCTTCACCCCAACCTTCCCCTGCTTGAGGAAGGAGTGGGCCACCGCCTCGTCGACGTACTCCTGCGAGATCTGGCCCGCCTTTAGCAGCAGCCCGGCCCTCAGCTTTTCGTAGCGCGCGCGCTCAGTCCTCAGCTTCCCCTTAATTATGATTTCAGCCCCCAGCGCCCCAGCCTCCATGATGCGGTTCAGTGCTACGAACGCGGCCCTCCTAAAGTGGATGCCCTGCTCGAGCGCCGACGCTATCCTCATTGCCATCACCTTGGCGCTCAGTTCAGGCACGGGGACCGAGACGGCGCTTATCTGAGGCCTCTCGAGGCCAAACTGCTTCTCAAGCTTCTCAGCCAGCTCCTTGACCGTCGCCCCGTGGCGGCCTATGACGAGTCCGGGCCGCTCAGCGTATATCGTTAAGAAGACGCCCAGCGGCGTCTTTTGAATGTCCACGCCCAAGTACCCAGCCCTCGCGAGCTCCTTGGATAGGAACCTGTCGATGTCCAGCCTCTTTAGGGCCTTGTCAATGAACATCTTCTCTACGTCCACCACCCTCACCTCTCCTCGAGAGCCACCTCCACGTGACAGAGCTCCTGGAAGTACGGGGAGGCTCTGCCGAAGGCCCTGGGCACGTACTTACGTATCTTCATCCCCTTCTGGGCAGCGGCGTGCTTAACGTAAAGCCTGGAGACGTCCAGGCCCTTATTCTCTGCGTTGTTCTCCGCGTTACGCAACACCTTGAGTAGCTCCTTCGCGGCCTTGACTGGGTAGCCGCCGGAGGGGTGGCCGTCAATGCTTCCGTGGTGTGCGCGCTTCCTCCTAAACCTCCTAAAGGGTATCATGCGCCTCTTGGCTATCACATCCTCGAGCAGCCTCTTGGCCTCGTCCAGCCTCATCCCCCTTATGGCAGCGCACAGCTCGACCATCTTCTTGAAGCTAACGCGCAGATCCCTGCCGCTGGCTAGGCAGGTGCGCTCTGGGTCGAGGCCGCTGATTGAGTAGCCAAAGTTAGGCAACGCGCGCCCCTTGGGCGAGGACGCTACTTACTAGGCCCTTATAAGGGCTGTTGCGCCGTGGCCCAGCGCCGCTAGCTCCGCCTGCCGAGAGCCAGGTGGGCCAGCTCACTTGAGCGGCACGTACATTGAGCTCTTGGTAGCGCGCAGCCCGGGCGCGCCGTGCTCCACCTTCTTGCAGGTTAGCGCGAACTCGCCCAGGCGGTGGCCTATCATCTCCTCAGTTATCTCCACTGGGACGAACTCCTTGCCATTGTGGACGTGGATGGTCATCCCGACCATCTCTGGGAGGATTATCATGTCGCGCGCGTGAGTCTCGATGGGCTTACTGAGGCCCTTCTGCCTCGCCTCCCTAATCTTCCCAAGCAGCTTGCGCTCCTCCTCAGTTAGGCCGCGCCTTAGGCTTCGGCGCTGCCTGGCCGGGAGGAGCTTAATGAAGTCGTCCATGGGCATCTTGAGCAGCTCCTCCAAGGTCTTCCCTCTGTAGGTGAAGCTACTTACGCCCATTTCGCTCAGCCCTATGAATGCATGGGCTCTTAAACCTTCCCCTCACCCACCGGCTAAAGAGACCTCGATTAGGTCCGCTATGAACACCCTGTCTCCGTCCCTTAGTTCGTGGCTCAGCTTGCGGACTATCGCTGAGTTGACCATGACTATGACGTCGCGACTGACCCACCCCTCCTCGCTTGGGTTGGCAATGGCTTTAAATGGCTCTCCGTACTTTAGGGCCAGTCTGTCCACTAGGTCCTTCACCCTAGAGCCCTCTGGCAGCTCTTCAACGAGCTCCTTCACTCCAACGGCCTCCTTATACGCATCGCTGAGGACTACCGTGACTTTCAAGCAACCCCCCAAGCCGCGCCCACATTATGCAACAGTCTCGGTGTGTAGTAGTGACTTTTTAACTTAGTAATAAAGCTTTCATCCCCTCCCTTAGCGTTTAGGCGTTTGCAGTGCTGCTGAGTTAGTGCGCGGGCGCCTTCAGTCAATGGGCCCAAGCTCATGGCTTGCTCGCTCCATGCGAAGCGTATCGCTTACCGTCGAGCCCAGCCTCCGCCTTGAGCTGGGCTCATAGTTTGGGGCTGGCAAAAGCTCGTCCGCATCGAGCGCTAAAGCATCTACCTTCAGGCCCGGACGTAATTACGTTGCAGCCTTCCGGGCTCTCAAACCTGCAAGGGGGCTTGAGACTCCACCTACAAGCTCTCTAGCGACGCTCAAGCTAAGGTTACTCTCGCCGCCCCAGACCGTAGAGGAGCTGAGCCTTGCCCCCGTTAGCGCTAAATAAGAATGGCGCTAAAAAGGGGGTGGCGCGTCCTTAAGCTGACGTTGAGTGAGGTGAGTTGGAGCGTTACGATAGGCAGTTGCGCATACCTGGCTTCGGCCCAGAGGCTCAGGCTAAGCTCAGGTCCTCGTCGGTAATGGTAGCAGGCCTCGGGGGGCTGGGCTGCGCAGCCGCCACGTACTTAGCGGCCGCTGGAGTGGGGAGGCTGGTGTTAGTCGACCACGAGACCGTAGAGCTTAGCAACCTAAATAGACAAGTGCTCCACTGGACTGAGGACGTAGGCAAGCTAAAGGTGCGCTCGGCTTCTGAGAAGCTGCGTAAGCTTAACCCGGAGGTTGAGGTGGAGGAGGTGCCCTTAAGGATCGACGAAGGGAACGTGCAGAGCCTAGTGGCGAAGGTGGACTTGGTCCTAGACGGCCTAGATAACTTCAAAACCAGGTTCTTGATAAATGAGGCCTGCGTGAGGGTCCTCAAACCGTACATTTATGCCGGTGTGCGTGGCTTTGAGGGTAGGGTGATGACCATAGTCCCAGGCAAGGGGCCCTGCCTCCGCTGCCTAGTACCCTCCGATCCGCCCGAGCCCGCCACCCTCCCTGTGCTCGGGGCCGCGCCGGGCATCGCAGCACTCATTGAGGTTATGGAGGTTATTAAGCTCATAACCGGCATGGGCGAGCCCCTCGTGGGCAGGCTCTTGGTATTTGACGGCCTCTACATGACCTTTCAAGAGGTGCGCGTGGAGAAGAGGCCGGACTGCCCTGTGTGCGGCAGCCTGGAGGGGGGCTAGCGCTAGGTGCGCCAAGCCCGCGCCCCAGTGCCGCGCCTGGAGGCATTCTTAATTATTGCTTCCGCTCCCTACTCTCTTCCTGAGGGGGCGCGAAATTGAGCGGGGTGGCATACTTAGTCCCTGAGTTCTTCGGCATACTCCTCTGCGACGAAGAGGGGAGGGTGCTTCACGCCAAGAGGTTTGAGGGCGCCCCCCAATCCATGGCTGAGAAAGTTCTGGCCCTCGAGCGCGGCGAAGTGATTGAGGACCTAAAGGAGGTTTGTGAGGAGGCGAGGAGGAGGGGGTTCACGAAGCTGGTAGTCGAGAGCGGGGAGCTCGCTAAGTCCATAGCGAGGGCGCTTGGCATCGCGGCCTCAGTCTCTGCGCCGAGTCCAGCGGCCAGGGCAGTGAGGGCGAAGTTGAGCAAGCTGGCCGTGGAGTTGGGAGTGGTGCCCTCTGAGGAAGAGTACTCATCGCTCATTCATGAAGTATCCTTATGCCTAGCCAGGCTGAGGCTTAAGAGGGCTGTGGAGAAGCAGGACCTCTTCGTAGCCCAAGCAATAACGGCGCTAGACGAGCTGGATCGAGTCATAAACTTACTCACATCACGCGTAAGGGAGTGGTACGGCTATCATTTCCCCGAGGCCAACTCGATCCTGAGCGATCACGAGTCCTTCATTAAGCTAGTGTCCAAGGTGGGGCTACGGGGCTGGGCTAGCGAGGATAAGCTAAAGTCGATAGGCCTACCTGCTGACAAGATTTCCTCCCTGCTCAAGGCCTCAGCCACTTCGCTCGGCGCTGACTTAGACGAGGCTGGAATCAAGCCCATAAGCGACCTGGCCAACGCAGTCCTCTCCCTCTACGCCCTGAGGAGGGCCCTAGAGCTCTACATATCTTCAGCGATGGATTACGTGGCGCCTAACTTAAAGGGCCTCGTGGGGCCACTCATAGCCGCACGGCTAATAGCGCTAGCTGGAGGGCTCGAAAAGCTAGCCAAGCTCCCCTCAAGTACAGTACAGCTCCTCGGCGCTGAGAAGGCGCTCTTTAGGTCCCTTAGGACGGGCACGAAGCCTCCTAAGCACGGCATAATCTTCCAGTGCCCCGAGGTACATAGGGCCCCGCGATGGCAGCGAGGGAAGATAGCGAGGGCGCTTGCAGGAAAGCTCTCGATAGCGGCGCGCGTCGACTACTTTACCGGGGAGTACATAGCTGACGAGCTCAAGGGGGACTTGGAGGCTAGGATCAAGGAGATCAAGGAGAAGTATGCCAAGCCCCCGGCCAAGCCGGCGCCAAAGAGGCCTGAGGCAAGGCCCAAGCCGAAGAGGAGGTAGCGGCGCCCGGCGGGCTGGTCGGCTTTATATGCCCGCGCCCCCTGCATCCTTAAGTGGTGAGCGATGCTCATAGAGAGGCACGAGTACGAGGCGATTTACTGGGTGGCTGACGAGCTTGGGAGGAGGCTAGCGACGCTGAGCTTGGCCCCAGGGGTCAGGGTGTACGACGAGGAGCTCCTGCGGAAAGACGGCAAGGAGTACAGGACGTGGAACCCGTACCGCTCTAAGCTGGCGGCCGGGATCTTAAAGGACCTGCGCCCCTTCCCAATCAAGCCTGGGTGTAGGGTCCTGTACTTAGGCGCGGCCTCCGGCACTACGTGCTCCCACGTCTCGGACATCGTTGGTCTCGAGGGGAGGGTCTTCGCCGTGGAGTTCGCCCCCAGGGTTATGAGGGAGTTCGTAGCGAGAGTGGCTGAGCGTAGGCCGAACGTCGTCGCCATCCTAGGGGACGCCCGCCGCCCAGAGTCGTACGCCCACTTGGTTGAGGCCGTGGATGTGATATACCAGGACGTGGCCCAGCCCGAGCAAGGGCAAATACTCGTCGATAACGCCAAGATGTTCTTAAAGCCGGGGGGCTGGGCGCTCCTGGCAGTGAAGGCGAGGAGTATCGATGTATCTAAGGAGCCGTCGGAGGTGTATCGTAGGGAGCTGGAGACGCTGAAGCGCGGAGGGCTTAAGGTGGAGCAGGTAATTCACCTAGAGCCGTACGACGAGGACCATGCCATGGTACTCTCCCGCTACGAGGGGTAGTGGTTGCTCCGCGGAGTTGAGGAGAGGTTCCTCAAGGCGCTACTCAAGCATGAGGTAGAGAGGATAAACGAGCACCTGCCTAAGGAGTTTAAGACTCTAGAGGAGCTCCTGTCCATGGACGATCCCTGCGTGAAGGCGAGGGATGGGGGGGAGATAATCTTCGACCGGGCTGAGCTGGAGATGATAGCCAGCCTCTTGCCCAAGGAGTTGCACAGCCAGTTGCGCTTGCCCATAGTCCTACTCAGGAGGATGGACCTAGGCCCCGGGGTGTTCTCCGTAAGTGGCGGTAAGATTGAGGCGTACTTAGCGCTTAAGCTACTATCTAGGAGGGAGGTGGCGCTAAGCGATGTGGAGGTGCCGCTCTACATCTACCGCCCGGAAGTGCAGGAGCTAAGGAGGAAGCTACGCACCTCGACGGTCATAGGATTTGCGGCAGAGGGCCTGATGGACTTAGAGGGCTTGTAGCGTCGAGAGGGAAGCGTTTAATATAGAGTTCAATCCACTTACACTAAAGGCGATGCCCGGCAGAGCGGAGAACCCCGTGCTAAGGGAGTCCATTAGGATACTTAAGGAGTCGGGGTTTAAGGTCTCCGTGCTGCTAAATGATAGGCGGTCCAGCTTTGACCTAATGGCCCGCAGGGGCTCTTCGCTGCTAATAACTAAGGCAGTCGAGGAGCTCGACGAGGTCCCGGAGGAAGTAAGCCGCGAGTTGAAGAGGATGGCCTCGGCCCTCTCAGCCACCTCTCTAATAATAGCCAGCCGCAAGGGCGGCGAGGACATTGAGGAGGACTTGGCTTACGATAAGATGGGGATTTGGGCCGTGGCGCCGGCCACGTTGAGCAAGGCCATTCGCGGAGAGGGGCCGCTCGTATATTCAAAGCTCGGGCGCTTCTACGTTAATATTGATGGGGGGAGGCTGAGGGAGGCGAGGGAGCGGAGGCAGCTATCGCTGGGCAGCTTAGCGAGGCTCGTGGGAGTCTCGAGGAGGGCCATCTATGAGTACGAGAGGGGGTCGATGGACTCAACTCTGGAGGTGGCCATTAGGATGGAGGAGGTGTTGGAACAGGGGTTGGCCGTGCCCATTAACATCCTCGCCCCAGCGCCGCTCAACGCCTCATACACGCATAGACCGGGGGGCTCCCTGGACCCTCTTGAGAGGGGGGTGGCGCTAAAGTTTAAGGTGATGGGCTTTAAGGTATTCCACTTCAAGAGGGCCCCCTTCGACATTATAGCCAGGGGGAGGCGGAGCCGCCTGCTCGTAAAAGTGGCGAGGCACTTAGACCACCAATTTAAGAGGAGGCTGAGGGTGATGAGGAGCCTGGCTGACGTGAGCGATAGCCTTAGTTTCATCGTGGTCAGGGACGGAGACTCAGCGGGAGAGGGGGGCGTAGTGCCCTATGAGGAGCTCGAGAGGGTGAGGAACGAAGACGAACTAGTTAGTATGGTCAGCAGCAGTTAAGAATATTAGGAGTGGCCAGTGCTTAGGTGGCCTGTCACAACGGAGTGCACTCCAATGGGCCTAGACACGGCGCGTGCTGCTCAAGCTTTGAAGTTCTACATTGATAACCGCTGGGCTAGGTGGCTCCTAAAGAGGTTCTTCTCGAAGTGTAGCAAGGACGGTAAGTCGAGGCTCGAGGTGGCCCTGGAGTTATTTAGCGGCACTCGACACTCCGCCTGCCTACTTTGCAGGCGCTTTGTAGCCCCCATAGTGTCTAAGATCGTTGTCCGCAGCGGCTCGGCCCTGGGAGCCAGTAGGGAGGCAATGGAGGAGAAGTTTAAGGACCCCTACTGGAGGAGGGGGCTGCTCGACGTCATTAGTGGCATAGTCAAGTATGGGGTCAGGAGGCCCTTTACGCCGGGGGCCCCCTTCCTCATAGTCTGGGACATAACAGCTAGGTGTAATTTGCGTTGCAAGCATTGCTACAGCACGGCCGGCAGGCCATTACCCAAGGAGCTCTCGACTGAGGAGGCCGTGAGGGTCATTGACGACCTAGCCGACATGGGCGTCGCCACGATAGCATTCTCCGGCGGCGAGCCCCTACTAAGGCCAGACTTCTTCGACCTAGTCAGGGAGACGAGGGAGAGGGGGATGTTCCCAGCGGTGGCCACCAACGGCACGCTCATAACTAAAGAGGTTGCGAGGAGGCTCAAGGAGGCCGGAGTGGGCTTCGTCCAAATAAGCCTCGACGGCGCCTCGCCCGCGACCCATGACTCCTTTAGGGGGGTGGAGGGGGCCTTTGAGAGGACCCTAGAGGGCATTAGGAACTCTGTGGATCAAGGCCTATTCGTGGAGGTGTCTACTACCGTCACTCGCCTCAATATGAAGGAGCTTAATGGCATCATAGAGCTCTGCAAAAAGCTACGCGTGAGCTGGTTCATGATGTTCAACTTCGTCCCGACGGGGCGGGGGCGCTTCATTATCGAGAACGACCTCTCCCCCGTTGAGCGTGAAGATATTCTACGGGAGCTGTGGAACAGGCTTAAGAGGGACCCCGACCTCCCCATCTTATCTACAGCCCCTCAATTCGCAAGGGTGGCCCTGCAGGCAGAGGAGGGGGAGGTGAAGGTGGTGCCCACTCACTTTTACAACATGACCCTTCAGGGGAGGCTCGAGGGGCTTAGCGAATTCGTAGGTGGCTGCGGGGCCGGCAGGTGCTACGCGGCCATAGGGGCCGAGGGAGGGGTGCAGCCCTGCGTCTTCTTTCCGCTGACAGTAAGTAACGTGAGGGAGGTCAAGTTCTCGGAGACGTGGGACACTAATCCTGTGTTTTGGGATTTGAGGGACCGCGAGAAACTCAAGGGGGGCTGCGGCACGTGTAAATACAAGTATGTGTGCGGCGGCTGCAGAGCCAGGGCCTACGGCTACTTCAACGACTACCTAGCGCCAGATCCAGGTTGTATCGTGAACCTCAAGTACTGGGAGGAGGTGGCGAAGACCTCCGCGCGGCAAGGCAACGCTTAAAAATGAAACGTTTAGAGCAACTCTAGCTTACTAGGGTGAGGGGTTGGAGGGGACTGGGGTACTCGAACGCCTAAAGGAGATGAGGGGGGCTCAAGTCGAAGTCCACTTAGTGGACGGCAGGGTACTCCGCGGTTACTTAGAGGAGGTAGACCTGGACCTCTTAAACGTCCTCCTTAGGGACGCCATAGTTGAAGACGGGCGCAGGATACCCTTCGCCTTGGTCTCAGGAGACTACGTAGCTGCTATATACTTCATCGGCCCCAGGCTGCTGGGGGACCTAGAGCTTAAGGTGCTCTCGATCCTTCAGCAAAACCCCTCGTTATCAGTAGCTGATGTAGCCAAGATGGTTAATGAGAGGCCGAGCAAGATTAGGTCGGTGATTCGTAAGCTTAGGCGCAGTGGCTTCGTGCTGCCGGATACTTCCGAGGGGAGGAGCTAGGGGAGGGGAGGGGGGGTCCTCCTCCTATCCTCTCGCCTAAGCCTAGTCCATTTAAGGAAGTCTTCGCCGGGCGGCTCCTCTTCGTAGAGTAGGCGCCTTCGTGCCTCGAGCCCCTCCTCACTCAGGCCCGCCCACTCCGCTGCGCTCATGAGGCTGGCCCCCCTCAGAGGGGGGAGGATCTCGCCCAGCCTCAACCGCCACTCAGGCGCGCGAACGACGTGGTGGTCCACGATGACGGCCGGGACTGCTGAGATTAGCTTGGCGAGCCCCCGCACCCCCCTCTCTATGACGCCTCTGCCCACTCTCCCCTCCTCTAGATAGATGGGCGGCCCTCCCACAATCACCACGGTGGGGTCCTGGGCCAGGATCCAGTCGAGGGCCTCGCGGCTAACTGGAC
This sequence comes from Candidatus Nezhaarchaeales archaeon, assembly GCA_038894875.1. Classification (GTDB taxonomy): domain Archaea; phylum Thermoproteota; class Methanomethylicia; order Nezhaarchaeales; family B40-G2; genus JAOAKM01. The sequence goes on along the minus strand of JAWAOK010000012.1, from coordinate 491 downwards.
CTTGAACGTCCGGAGCGTGCACGAGCCTCTCACCGTCATGCTCTACACAGAGCATTAGTACGTAGCCTAGCGCAGAGCCCTCCTCGCCGTGGGGTACCGGAGGGGAGAAGCGCAACTTCGTATTGTTGAACACGAATTCCCTCCCATCAGCCACCTCGAGCTTACTGGCCATGAGGGAGGCCGCCCTCTTAAAGAGCCAGCCCCTCCTGCGCTGACTTATGTTTACCCTAGACCTCTCATCCTTAACTAGAAGGACCTTCCCTGAATACACCGCCTCGGCATCCTCCGCGCTGCTCCACGTCAGCACCCACTCACGCTCCTTCCAAGCGGGTGTGTAGTGGTCGTAGTGGTAGTGGGAGACGGTGACGACCTCGCAGCGCTCAGCCATCTGCCTCATCCTCCCCCTGGCCCTCTCGAGGGCCCTGTACTCCCTCGGGTGTGGCAGGAGGCCGAGCCTCAAGCCCAGCGACGCCCCTGCATCTATTAGTATC
>JAWAOK010000011.1:0-25528 GCA_038894875.1 Candidatus Nezhaarchaeales archaeon | reverse complement strand
GCTTAATCAACCTCTTCGGGCCAGGCGTGGTGGAGATAGATAGGTACGGCGACCCGTGCCTAAAGCAAGTGAACGGCACGTGCCTCTTCCAGGGGGAGGACGGCCTGTGCCAGCTCCAGCCCCTGGGGCTGAAGCCGCTGGCGTGTAAGGTGTGGCCCTTCAAGGTGGAGAGGGCCAGGGAGGGGGAGGCGAGCTACGAGGAGCTCTTCACCTACATGGGGGAAGACTACAGAGTGCTCGTCCACTCGGAGTGCTCGGGCGTGGGCAGGGGCACCTGGGAGGGGCTGGTCGAGGCCATAAAGGAGGTCATAGAGATTAAGAGGAACCCGGAGACCCCCCAGCGCTACACGACCGCCGACCTAAGGGGCCGCCCCAGGCCCCCCGCCTCGAGCACCATCAGCCCACTAGGCCTAGGTAGCGTAGTGCGAGTAGCGAGGCTAGTGTAGCGGCGCCTATGGCTGCGTCGTCGCCGACCGGCCTGAGCTCGAGGCGCTCGACGAGCGAGGACACGGCCGCTGGCAGGGCCCCCCACGGGCCGACCGCGAGCCAGGCTATCAATAGGCAGACCGCGAACATGGCCAAGCTGCCCCACCAAGACTTGCTCCTCCTCCCGTGGATGGCGACCCTGACGATGCCCGTGGCCGCGTCCCCGAAGGACATGAAGAGGACTGGCACTATCCCGTAGGTGGGCGAGCCCAGCAGGGTCCACGAGGCGAAGAGGACCGCGCCCCAGGATACGCAAAAGCTGGCCTCGTACGCGTTCTCATCGACTTGAAACCACCTCATCCTCCCCCTCCTGCGCACTGCCCACAGGGCGAGCCCAGAGGACACCGCCAGCGCGGACGGGACGGCTGGCGACGAGAACAAGTGCGGGACTAGCAGGGCCACCACGCCCCCGGCGAGGATGTGTATCAGCTTCCTGTTGACGTGCACCGCACCCTCCTCGGAGAGCCCCCTCGCCACCATGGCCCCGTACGTATGCTTAGTCGCGTAAATTACCGCGGCCACGTAGGCGAATAGGGCGGCCGCGTAGAGGAGCTCGCCCCCCAGGCCCTTCGGCAGCACCACCATCCACCACTCTTACGCGACCGCTCGCCCTCGCGCAGCCCCCCAGGCGCCCGTGCGGCGCTTATAAAAAGGCCTACGCCCAAGCCGCAGCTTGCAGAGGCCGAGGGCCTAGGCCCTCTTAACTAGGCTCACGAAGCCGGGGAGGGGCTGGTAGGCCACGCCCAGCTGAAGGAGCCTGCCGAGCGCCGCCTCGAGGGCCTCGCGGCTGAGCCCCTGGGCGACGCCCCTCTCCACCAGCTCCTCCACCCTAGCCGGCTCAGTGGAGAGGTTCTCCTCAAGCCACCTCATGGCCCTCCCCATCCCCTTGGCGTACTGGACGTGCGGCGAGAACCACTCAGCCCTGGCCCCCTCCCCTCCCCCCTGCGATTGCGGCTGACCCCCCTCCCCCTGGGCCCCTTGGAGGAAGCTCGTTAGCGTGATTGGCCTGGGCGCGTGGCTAGTCGCGGGCGCTGGAGGGGGCTGGGCGGGGGCGGCCCTGGCCACCCCGACCCTTATCTCAGAGAGCTCCCGGTCCAGCTTGCGCAGCAGGGCCTTCATCCTCCTAACCCTATGGACGCTGGCCCAGTAGAACGCCTCGTCGACGCTCCTCTCCGTAATTAGCACCGTCGCCCTCCCGGCCACCCTCCTGCCCGTCCTACCCCTGCGCTGTATGAACCTAATTTCGCTAGGCACCGGCTCGTAGAACACTACGTGGTCCACCTCCGGCACGTCCAGCCCCTCCTCAGCTATGCTAGTGGCCACGAGGACGTTGAACCTCCCCGCCCTGAAGGCCTCCAGGACCTCCTGCTGCTCGCGCTGGCTCATCCCCTCGTCGCCCCCCCTGGACGCCTGCCCCACGAACCTAGCTGCCCTCACCTCGGGGAGGGCGGAGAGCTCCTCCAAGATCACCTTGGCCGTGTCCCTGTACTGAGTGAATACGAGCACCCTCGAGCTCGGCTTGGACTTGAACTGCTCCGCGACCACCTCCTTGAGGGCCTGCAGCTTGGGGTGCCTCACCCCCTCCGCCTGCCTCACGTAGAACCTAACCTCAGCGAAGAGGGGGTCGCTCAGTAGCGAGCGGTGGGCTCGGCTGCCCTCCTCCGCCTCCTTAACCACCGTCCCCTCAATGAAGGCCCTCAGGGTGTCTAGGCCCTGGGTCTCTAGGAGCTCCACCATGTGGGCGATGGAGATGGCCGCCGTAGTCTGAGCCTTTACGTGGTATAAGTAGCCCCCCTCGCCGCGCTCTATCCTCGACTGCAGCTCCTCGTTGAGCTCCAGCAGCTCGCCCTTCGTTACTGAGGACGGCCTCCTGTTCGCGAGCAGGCCCAGGGACTGGAGCGACTTGACCCTCTCCTCTAGCATCGACTTGAGGCACGCCCTGATCTTCTCGTACTCAGGGGGGAGCTTGACCCTGCGCCACGTCAGCTTAATCGGCTGGATGTACGGCGCCACGTCCTCGTCGTCGTCGGTCCTCACCTCGATGGCCTCTATGAAGAGGTTGCGGCATATCTGCATGACCTCCCCCTCGTCCCCTCCCGGGGACGCCGTCAGGGCTAGGATGAGGGGGCTGGGGCACTGCTCGACGTACCGCCTAGCTATCTCCACGTAGGCATAGTTCCCCCTGGCCCTGTGGGCCTCGTCGAAGATGACGAGCGAGGCGTCGCTGAGCGAGACCACCCCGTCAGCTAGGTCGTTGCGCACTACCTGCGGGGTGGCGAAGACTAGCCTGGCCCTCCTGTAGAGCCTCCCCCTCTCTAGCTGAGGCACTTGGCCCGTGAGCACCGCCATGGAGCCCTCGGGGACGTTGAGGACCTCCTTGAACTTAGAGAAGTGCTGGAGCACTAGGGGCCTAGTGGGGGCCAGGAACAGGACCCTCCCGCCGGCCTCGTGCAGCCTGCGCGCGGCCAGTAGCGCGGCTATCACCGTCTTCCCCAGGGCCGTGGGCAGCACCACTAAGGTGTTCTTCCTCACTGCCCTCTCGACTATCCTGCGCTGGTAGAGCCTGTCCTCGACGGCCCCAGGCTTGACGAGGGGGTGCTCGACGAACTTGACCCCTCTCCCCAGCGGCTGGGCCTCGGCCACTCCCCTTCACTTTAAGTCGCTTACAGCCAAGCCCTTATAGGTATTGCCGCCCACCCTAGGGAGGGAGGATGAGCCTAGAGGCCAAGGCCGGGGACTTCTACGTCCTAGAGGGGCCGCTGAAGGCTAGGGTGCTGAGGGGGGAGGCGGAGGTGTGTGGGGCTAGGCTGGGGGAGGGGGAGGAGCTCGTAGTCGTAGCCGGGAGGGCCACGGTCCTCGAGGCCCTCACGGACCTGAGGCTCGAGGTGAGGGCGGGCGCGGGCTCGAGGGTCGAGCGCTCCCCGTCGACGATACCTGGCGAGTGGCGGAGCCTAGCTGAGGAGCTGAGGGGGGCTAGGGGGGCGGTCATGGTGGTGGGCAGCGTGGACGTGGGCAAGACCTTCCTATCCACATACTTAGCCAACCGCCTGCTTCAGGACGGGCTGAGGGTGGCGGTCGTGGACAGCGACGTGGGGCAGTCTAGCATAGGCCCCCCGGCCACCATAGGCGCCGCGAGGCTGACTAAGGCGCACCCCTGCCTCCTCGACGTCCCCATGGAGCTCGGCTACTTCGTCGGCTCCACCACCCCCGTCGGCCACCTCCTGCCCATGGTGGTCGGCGTCAAGCGCCTCGTCGACAAGATGTCGCCGCTGGCTGACGTAGTCCTGATAGACACGACCGGCATGGTGCACGGGGGCGTGGCCAGGGCCCTGAAGATACACAAGGCAGACGTGGTCAGGCCCAAGTCGATCCTGCTCCTCGAGCGCGGCAGGGAGCTGAGGCCGCTCGCTAGGCAGCTCGAGGCAATGGGGCTGGAGGTGCGCGCCCTCCCGGCCTCCCCCTGGGTCAGGCCCAGGGACCGGGAGGAGAGGAGGATGCTCAGGGAGCTGGCCTTTCAGATCCACTTCAAGCGGAGGGGCGTCGTGGAGTCCTCCATAGAGCTGGCCAAGGCCCCGATAATTGGGAGCTTCCTGAGCACCGGGCGCCGGCTGAGCGCTGAGGAGGCCGAGGCGAGGCTAGGCCTCAGGCCCCTATACTGCGAGGAGCACCCAGAGGGGCTCTCGGTCGTAGTCGAGGACCCCAGGGACTTAGCTAAGCTCAGGGAGGCCCCCGGGGTGGTCAGGGCGCTGAGGAGGGGGTTCGAGGAGGGCCTGCTGCTAGGCCTGCTCGACGGAGAGGGCCTGCTGCTGGAGGTGGGGGTCCTGAGGCGCCTGGACCTTGAGCGAGGGCTGGCTAGGGTGGCCACCCCACTGCGCGACTTATCTAAAGTGAGGGCCCTGAAGCTGGGCTCCGTCAGGCTGGGCAGTAGCTTTGAGGAGGTGGAGAGGCTACCCCCGGGGGCCCTTTAGGCTTGAGACTGAGCAGGCGAAGGTTCGTCGCCCTCCTGGGCGCCGCCTGCGCCGGCCTCCTCGCCGACTCCCTACTCATCGAGCCGGCCCTCTCCCTAGAGGTCAGCCACGTAGAGCTCCGCTTGAGGGTCGAGGGGCCCTTGAGGGTGCTCCACATAACTGACCTCCACTTCGTGGGGGGCCCCCTCACGCCGATATACCAGGCCTCCCTAGACGCCGCCCGGGCCGCGGGGCCCGACCTCATAGCCGTAACCGGCGACTTAATATCTACGGCTGGAGGGGCCCGCCAGGCGCTGGACTTCGTGTCTAAGCTAGCCAGCCTCGCCCCAGTCTACGTGGTCCCTGGGAATTGGGAGTACTGGAGCTTGGGCGAGGGAGGGGTGGAGGGCTTCCTGAGCGAGATGGAGGGGCTGGGGCGCGTGAGGGCCCTGGTCAACGACTCGGAGGAGTTCGGCGGCGTCCAGCTCGTCGGGGTCGACGACCCCCACCTCCTTAGGAGCGACCTAAGCCTCGCGCTGGCTAGGGCTGGGAGGGGCCCGAGGGTCCTCCTGGCCCACTCCCCCGAGGTAATTGGGGAGGCCGCCGGCCGAGTGGACGCAGTCCTAGCTGGGCACACCCACGGCGGCCAGGTGGCCCTCCCCCTCATCGGCCCCCTCTACGTCCCCGTCAGGGCCGAGTACCGTAAGTACGCGAGCGGCCTCTTCTTAGAGAGGGGGACGTACATGTACGTGTGCCGCGGCGTGGGCACGAGCCTCGTCCCGGTCAGGCTCATGTGTAGGCCGGAGGTGGCGGTCGTGGACCTAGCCCCCTCGGGCTAGCGCCGCGCAGCGGGCCACCTCGCGACGGTCTTCCCCCACGGCTCCCCAACGCTCACCCCAACGCCCTCGGCCAGGGCCCTCTTCAATAAGTGGAGGGCCTTCGTCCTCGAGAGCGTCCGGTTGTTGTTCCCGCAGAACGGGTCGTAGACGCAGCGGGGGCACCCGTCGCGGCACTTGCACGAGCTGAGTATCTCCAGGGCCACCTTGTGTCCGCCCTCGAGCCGCTCGTAGAGCAGCTTGGCCAGCCCCGAGCCCCCCGGCGTGGCGTCGTAGATAACTACGTGGCCGTCCGGGTAGCTGACGCCCCCCAAGTCAGTTAGGCCCGCGCCCACCACCGGCCTGGCCGCGTGAATTAGCGCGTGCTCCAGGGCGTGGGCGGCCTCTAGGTCCGCGTGCTCCGCGTAGCGGGCCACCATCAGCCTCGTCTCGTAGCTCCACGAGAGGGGCTCCTCGAAGAACTTTAGCGACTCCGGCCTGCCCCTCTCCGTAGCGTATATGCTGTAGGTGGCGTAGCCCACGACTCGCTTCAGCACCCTCCCGCGCCCGTAGGCGGCACTCACCCCGTCCGCCCTCCTGTGCCCCTCCAGGGCCAGCCCCTCGACGTAGACCTCGTATAGGGGCCTAGTGTAGTACGGGACGTCTCCTATGGGCTCCACCTCAGCCCTTAGCCTCGCTAAGTCCAGGCGCAGGACCCTGTACGTGCGCCCCCCGTGTAAGTACACGGCCTCCGGGTGCAGGTCGTGGATGGCCATGGACGCCTCCCTAGAGCCTATGGGCCTGCCCGCTGAGTATATCGTCACCTCCGGCCCGGCCCCGCGGAGCCCCGCCCTCCTAACTACCTCCCAGGCCCCCCTCGAGGGGTAGTAGCTAGCCCCCCTCAGCAACAGCAGCCCCTCCGCCTCCAGGGCCCTCGACACCCTGAGCCACTCCTCAGGCAGGTCGCGCGCCCTCAGCCTGCCCAGCTGGAGGGCCAGGGCCAGCACGTGGATCCTCAAGACCTCCTCGTTGCCCGGCTCGAAGACCGGGGGGGTTAGCTCTTGAGCGAAGAACTCGCTCGGCCTCGACTCGTAGTAGGCGTCGATGGGGTCGTCGCCCAGCACAGTAAATACGTACCCAGCCTCCCTACGCCTGCCCGCCCTCCCGGCGCGCTGGAGGTACTTAGTGTAGCTGGGGGGCGGGGAGGCCATGACTACGGCGTCCAGGGCCCCCACGTCTATGCCCAGCTCCAGCGTCGGCGTCGCCACTACGCAGTCGAGCCTGCCCCCCCTCAGCCCCTCCTCCACCCTAGCCCTGTCCTCGCGGGGCAGGCCGGCCCTGTGCACCCCGGCCCTCAGCCCCTCCCTCACTGCCATCTTAGCCAGCAGCTCAGCCATCTGCTGGCTGTCGACGAAGCAGAGCACGCGCAGCCCCAGCCTAGCCAGCGTGGCCATTATCCGGGAGGCCAGGGTCCACCTACTCAGCGCCCCCGCCGAGACGAGGACGTGGTAGGCCCTCCCGCGCCTCCTGGGGAGCCCCTCGACCACCTCCACGGGCCCGTCGAATAGTAGCCTGCCGAACTCCCCCGGCCTCCCTATCGTGGCGCTGGAGGCTATGAACTGGGGCCTGCGGCCAGTTAGCATGGAGAGGCGCTTTAGCACCATCCTCACGTGGGAGCCGAAGGCCCCCTCGTAGACGTGGGCCTCGTCCAAGACCACCGCCTCCACCCCCTCTAGGAGGGCCCTGAACCTGCTTGAGAGGGCCAGGCCCAGGTGGACCATGTCTGGGTTGGTGATGAGGAGGAGGGGAGGGCTCTCGACGATCCTCCTCCTCTCCCCCTCGGGCGTGTCCCCGTCGTACACCGCCGCCGAGACCCCCGCGCTGAAGCAGAGCTCGGCCACCCTGGCCCTCTGGTCCTTGGCCAAGGCCTTCGTCGGGTACATTATCAAGCTCCTGGACCCGCTCTTGATCGCCCTGTCGAGGAGCGGCAGCAGGAAGGCCTCGGTCTTGCCCGTGGCCGCGCCAGAGGAGATGACCACGTCGCGCCCGCCCATAATTAGCTTAATTGCCCTGGCCTGGTACTCGTAGAGCCTCTCGACCCCCCTCCTCCTCAGGGCCTCGCACAGGCTGCTGGACAGCCCGACCTCCGCCACCGGCGGCCCGGGCGAGGGCTCCTCGACCTCCTCCTCCCTGACGTACACGATGCGCGCGGGGCTCCCCCTGAGCACGGCCCCGACGGCCTCGATCACCCTGTCCAAGGCGCCGGCTTCCCTATGGGCTGGGGGCGACGCCCCTATTAACGGCTACCGGGCGCGCCTTCGAGAGCCCCGGGCTGGCTTGGCTCAGCCCACGAGCGCAGAGGCTTATAAGCGGCGCGGGGCTCGCAGGGGCGTGCGCCGCTTGAGCTACAGGACCCGCGTCCCAGCGGTCGTCCTCCTGGACAGCGGGGAGGTGGCCGAGGTCGGCGAGGAGCAGCTGAGGAGGGGCGCCTTCAGGCTCTTCGCGCCGCGCAGCGCGGAGGAGGTCAGGGGGCACCTCGCGAGGAGGGGCTTCGTCGACGTGCCCTCGCTCCCTAAGGGCGAGGAGTACAGCATGGCCAAGGAGGTCCTGGAGCCCTGGGAGCTCCACGTCAGGCTCTACAGGGGCGCGGGCGGGACCTTCCTAGAGGGCGAGGTCGAGGTGAGTAGGAGGTTCGTGGGGCACTTGAGCGCCGGCGCCAGGGCTCCAGTGGTCTACGAGGTATGCTCAGCCCTCAGCGGCCTCTGCGACGAGCCACTCCTCCAGCACAAGCCCAGTGGCAGGTGGGTGGCCGCCGTCCTCAGCGACCAAGAGGTAGTGCTCCACCCGCCGCCCTTGACTAAGTGGAGTACGCTGGCGCTGGCGGCGTCTCTGCTCGTGCTCGCGGGGCTATTTGGATTCGTGTTGCGTAGGCTGTGGAGCCCGCCCCTCCTAGCTTGACGCTCAACAGCCCAACGCTATTGAGGGGGCCCCGCTCGACGCCTCCTGCCCCTCAGCGGCGCTGGCCGGCCCTGCGCGCCCTCAGCTCCTCTAGCACCTCGTCGAGCTCCACGCCCACTATGGCCAGGAGCACTAAGCAGTGGAAGATTAGGTCGGCGGCCTCCCTAGCTACTTCCCCCCTGGCGCCCCCCTTAGCAGCCAGCGCTAGCTCTAGGCACTCCTCACCCACCTTCTTAATTACTTCCTCCACCCCCCCTCTCGCTAGAGAGGCTACGTAGGACCCTGGCCTGGGGCTCCTGAGCCTCTCCTTAACGACTGCGAAGACCTCGCTCAGTATGGCCGGGCCTGGGGCGGGCTCCGCCGACCCCGAGGGGGCCAGGCGGTTGTGGAAGCAAGTGTAGAAGCCCTCGTGGCAGCTAACCCCCCGCTGGTCCACCTTAAGGAGCAGCGAGTCGTAGTCGCAGTCTGCCCAGACCTCCCTCACCACTTGCACGTGCCCAGACTCCTCCCCCTTCATCCACAGCCTCCCCCTCGACCTGCTCCAGTAGTGCGCGAGCCCGGTCGTGAGCGTCCTAATCAGCGCCTCCCTATCCATGAAGGCCTGCATCAGCACCGCGCCCGTGGCCCGGTCCTGGGCGATCGCGGGCACTAGGCCCTGGAGCTTGGAGAAGTCCACCCTCTCGGCCACCCCCTCGGCCTCCTCCCGGCTTAGCCTAAGCGATCCCTCGCTCAAGGCCGCTCGGCACGCCCACAGCCCGCCCCCACTTAAAGCCTGGCCCTCGAGGGGAGCAGCGTTTTAGGGCCCCTTAGCGTAGCCTAAGGTGGATGCGGGGCGCGTGGAGGGTCTATAGGTGCCCCCAGGGGCACATAGTCACCCTAAAGGAGGCGGGCCCCTGCCCGAAGTGCGGGGGCCCGGTCGAGGAGCTCAGGTCGAGCGGGGGGGCCGGCGGCCTCGGCGCGGAGGAGTGGCTCAGCTTGAGGAGGGAGGTGGCTGCCTTCGAGGCCAAGGGCTTCAGGTTTAAGGTCTACGGGGCCAGGGCCGAGGTGCGGGAGACGGGCGCGGGCGTGGCGGTGGAGCTAGCGGGCTAGGCAGCCCTGAAAGTTTTTAAGCTAGCTGGGGGAGCGCTGGCCGACGGCGGGCCGAGCTCCGCCGTTACTCCAGATGCGGCCCTCCCCTGGATGACGGGGGCGGCTGAGGGAGAAATCAACCGGCCACTCCAGAGTGGAGGTGGTGTCGTGAGCAGCCCGAGGGCGGCTAAAGAGGCGGCCCTAGTGGGCTCCTTCGCCGCCCTCTACGCGGCGCTGGTCTACGCCTTCGCACCCATATCGTTCTACGCCCTGCAGTTCAGGGTGGCGGGCGCCCTTAGGCCGGCCATCGCGAAGAACTGGAGGCTGGCCGTGGGCTACGCGCTCGGGGTGGCCGCGGGAAACGTAGTGAGCCCCTTCGCGGGGGCCTGGGAGCTCCTCTTCATGCCCGCCGCCTCCTTCGCGGCTGGCGTCGTCGGCCACTTCGCCGCTAGGCTGGCGCCCAAGTACGACTACTACGTGTGCGGAGCCGTGATCGCCGTAATCATACCCTTGGCGCTCAGCCTCATGTTCCTGCAGCTACTCAACCTGCCGGTGCTCCTGACCCTGCCGCCGCTACTAATTAGCGAGCAGGTAGTGAGCTTCATTGGCGCCTCTATCTTTAAGGCTATCGAGAGGAGGGGCTTCGTGTGGTGGAAGTGAGGGCGGTGGCGGTGCTCTCCGGCGGCGTAGACTCTACGAGCTACGCTGCCTACTGGAAGCTCAGGCGGGGCGCAGCCATCTACCCGCTCGTCTTTAACTACGGCCAGAAGGCGCAGAGGGAGGTGGCCGTCGCGGTGGGACTGTCCAGGAGGCTGGGCTTCGAGGAGCCCAGGGTGCTGGACATCAGCTTCATGAAGCAGCTCTGGGCCGGCGCACAGCTGACTGACGAGGCCGTCCCCATCGAGGAGGACTACGCGCCGACGGCCATCGTCCCCCTCCGCAACGCGGTCTTCCTAACCATAGCGACTGCCTACGCCTGCACCATCGGCGCCGGCGCAGTCTTGATAGGCTCCCACCTCGACGACGCTAGGATCAACCCCTCCACTAACGAGCCCTACTACCCCGACTGCCACCCCACCTTCCTGGCCGCGCTCGAGGCCGCGCTCAACTTGGGGCACCTGCCGACTTACGTGAGGAAGGTCGAGCTCTGGTCCCCCGCTCGCGAGGGGCTGACGAAGGCCCAGAACTTGAGGCGCGGCTACGAGCTCATGGGCGACCTGATCTACGAGACGTGGAGCTGCTATCGAGGCGGGGAGAGGCACTGCGGGCGCTGCGAGAGCTGCGTGAAGAGGCACGAGGCCTTCATTGAGGCTGGACTTAGCGACAGGACTGATTACGAGGTAAAGCCCCGGCCCCGGCGCCCACTTAGCTAGAGGGGCCGAAGTGGCCCATCGAGGTCTGGACGACCACGCACTTAAGCCCCGCCCCCTCGAGGGCCCCCTTCAGCCTGAGCATCTCCGTCGGGCTGGGCCTCCTGAGCCACCTCCTGCGGAAGGCGGGGAAGTAGTCGAGGACGCAGAGCTGAATGCCCGGGTCTATGGAGCGCAGCCTCTCAGCGAACTCCAGGGCCTCCTCAAGGGCCATTAGCTGGCTATTGTACGGCATGCCCACGCCCAGGAACACGCGCTCTGGGTAGTACTCGTCGGCTATATACTTCACTGCCCTCCACGCCGTCTCTAGGAAGCGCGAGGCCAGCTCGCGGTCCTCGAGCCCAGTTATCCTCATGTACGTCTCTAGCCTCACCGCCTTCGGCTCCACCCCTATGTCCGTCACACCAGCCTCGACTAGCTCGTCGATGTAGTCGGGCGTCAGCAGCGTGCCGTTGCTATCTAGGTGGAGCCTCGCCCTCGGGTCTGGGTTGAGCTCCCTCAGGCTCCTAAAGAAGCTCACTAACCACCTGCGATTGACGGTGGGCTCCCCGCCCGATATCGCCATGCGGTCCACGCCGTACCTGAGCCTAGCGGCCGTCAGGGCCTCCGCCACCTGCCTAGGGCTCAGGGGGCGAGAGCGGCCGTCGTAGGTCACCTCCCAGTTCTGGCACTGGGGGCAGCGTAGGTTGCAGCCAGCGGCCCACACAGCGACCTCTACGTAGCGCCCCCTCGCCTTTAGGCCCCAGGGAGTGGCCTTGCCCCCGACTGCGTGGGGCTGGGGGCCGTGGACCACCCTCCTGAGCTCCCGCTCGGGGACCTCGCGTAGCTCCACCCTCATCCCCTCCCTCACCGGGGTGACGCAGGCCCTCCTCGGCTCGCCGTCGACGTACACTAAGCACGCGTAGCAGCCGCCGACCCCGCACGGGGCCTGCAGCGCCCCCTCGCCCGGCGCGACCCCGACCTTGAACCCTAGGAGCTCGAGGGCCCGCCTAATGGTGACCCCGCCCGGCACCTCATACTCCACTCCGTCGACCCGCACCCTAACCGTCCCCCCGCCGGCCCCCTCGACCACCCTCCTAGCCTCGAAGGGGCAGCCGTGGAAGCAGGAAAGGCAGCCGACGCAGTCCGCAGGGCTGGGGCAGTAGATTATGTAGCTACAGGCGCCGCACCCCCGACACTTATCCTCGTCGACGACTACCTTGAGGGGCAAGCCGCCGGGCCCCTAGGAGCGGCGGCTAGCTAAAGGCGTTGCGCGGCCTTCGCGAGCCGAGAATCTCTAGGGAGCGCCTAGAGCGCCCAGAGCGCCCTCCCGGCCGGGCCGCCCCACAGCCGCTATATCTCCTCAGGGCCACTTAGGGAGTGGGCCGCCTATGGGGCTCAAGGACCTTAAGGACTTCGTCCAGTTCTGCGTCGACGACATCTCTAGGAAGCTCCGCCTGAGGCGTTAAGCCAACCCAACCCTCCACTTTTTCCTCGAGGCCCCGCCCCGGCTCCGACGCAATCTACGCCCGCGCCCAGCGCCAGCTGGCCTGCAGCGGGGAGAAGCTGAGGAGCCACGGGGCCTTGGACCTGAGCCACTCCTCATAAGCCTCGTCCAGGTCCCTGCAGCGCATTACGTAGTTCCTAATGTACTCGATATGTTCCTCGACCAAGGCCCTGAGCTCCCTCGGCCCCAGCCTCCCCATCAGCTTGAGCCTAGAGGCCACCTCGAGAGGCGTGTAGAGGTACGGGAGGCCTACGACCCTGAGCTCGGCCTCGACGCCCAACCTCCTGAGCCTCTTGGCCAGCTCCCATCCCTCCATCCCCGCTAGACATAGGGAGGACCCGGCTTGCAGCGCTGCGAGCGCCACGGCGTCCACGGCCCTCCCCATCGACCTAGACCCGTGCTCCACGTAGCCCTCCAGCAGGTCCATCCACTCAGCCAGGTCGGCGTCCCTCAGCCCGCGTATCGAGGCCCTAAGGGTCAGCCTGGCCGCTTCGCTAGCGAGCCTCCTCTCCTCAGCCAGCTCCGCCGCCTCAGCGTAGCACACCACCTCGACCCCGACCTCCCTCGCCAGCCTCACCGCCGCGCTCACCACGGGCCCTATGCTCGAGAGCACCGAGGGCGAGCTCGGCAGCAGCGCGCTCTGGACCCCCCTCTCCAGGACCCCCTCTGCGGGGAGGCCCAGCTTGATGAAGGCCTCCAGCCCCCTGGGCAGGTCTAGGAGCAGCGCCCTAGGCCTCCTCACTATAGCCTCGGCGTAGAGGGCGGCGGCCGCCCTCAGGGCCGCCCCCCTCAGCCCCCTCGGCCTAGCCACTACGACGAGCTCAGCCCTCTGCGAGCAGCCCCCTCGCCTCTGCATGCCTCTTCAGCGCGTCGGCGAAGGTGCGGTAGGCCCCCTCCCTAAAGAGGCAGATAATTACGTGCCTAAGCCCGGTCTGTGCAGCTAGGTAGTCCAGCACCGCGGGGATCATGACGTCAGCGCAGACGCCCATGGGGACGCCGAAGGCCCCCGTCGAGATGGCGGGGAGCGCCACGCTCCTCAAGTTATATTGGTCGGCCAACCTCAGGCTGCTCAGCGTAGCGCTCCTCAGCTTCTCCTCCACCCCCTCCTCCCCCCACCTGGGGCCCACGGCGTGAATTACGTACTTAGCCCTCAGGTTCCCGCCGCTAGTTATGACCGCGCTGCCGACTGGGCAGTAGCCTATCCGGTCGCACTCCTCCTGGACCTTGGGGCCCCCCTTGCGCCTAATCGCTCCCGCGACCCCTCCGCCCAGGACCAGCCTCTCGTTGGCCGGGTTGACTATGGCGTCTACCTCCAAGTCAGTTATGTCGCCCACGCGGAGCTCTAGGAGCCTGTCGCCAACCCTCACCCTCAACCCCGACCCCTCGGGGCCCCCCTCTAGGCTCTAGCCAGCTGGCTCAGCGGGCCTACTTAACTACCTTGCCCAGGTCTATCTCCAGTATGTCTGAGGCCCCCTTGCGCTTGAGGAGGGGTATTAGCCTGACGACCTCCTCGCTCCTCACCGCCACCTCCACTGCGTAGTCGCCGCTGAAGAGCCTCGACACCGTGGGGCTCTTCATGGCCGGCAGTATTGAGACCACGTCATTTAGGAGCGCGGCCGGCACGTTCATCTTCAACAGCTTCATCCCCTCGGCCTCCTTGGCCGCCCTAAGCAGCATGGCTAGCCCCTCCACCTTCTCTCGCCTGGCCGGGTCCTTGAGGCTCTGCCTATTGGCTATGAGCCTAGCCGTGGACTCAAAGAGCTCGTACGCTACCTCCCAGCCGTTCTGCCTCAGCGTCTCTCCAGTCTCGACCACGTCGATTATGGCGTCAGCCACGTCTATGAAGGTCTCAGTGGCCCCGTAGCTCCTTATCAGCCTGAACGGCCTCCCACCGAGGCCCTCCTCGCACACCCTCCTCGCTATGTTTTCGTACTCCGAGGCCACTATGACCCTCCCCCTCCCCCTCTCCGCGCTCTTCTTAACGAGGCCCTCGAACACCTCCCTTAGGCTGCTGCACCCCCTAAGTCCGTAGCTAGCGGGGACTGCCACTACCACCCTCACCCTACCCACGCCCAGGTCTAGGAGCTCCTCTACGTCCGCCCCGTGCTCCACTATCCAGTCGTAGCCAGTTATGCCAGCGTCGTACTGCCCCTCCTCCACTAGGGGGGGTATGTTCTGAGCCCTGTGGATGCGCATCTCCACCTCCGGGTCGTTGGAGTGGACGAAGTAGCTGCGCTCGCTCTCTAAGCGCAGCCCGTAGCCAGCCCTATCCATTAGCGACTTAACTGGAGCCCAGAGGTGCCCCTTGGGCAGCGCCACCTTAATTAGAGCCATCGCCCATTAGGCTAGCCCGCCCCTAAATAACCTTAGCGTAGTGGCCGGGCCTAGCCCCGCTCAATTAGCTTAGAGACTAGCCTCATCTTAGAGGCCGCCTTCAACTTGGGGAAGCCCTTGGGCACCTCCACCTCTCCACACATCACTACGCTGGCCACCTTGCGCTCAAAGAGCTCGTAGTCCACGTCGTCAGAGAAGCTCAGCCTCTTAATCCCCCTGAAGCTCACCTGCCCCTCCACGGCCTCTAGGTCCCTCCGGCTCACGGAGAGCTCCTCGACTCCGCTGACGGTCAGGACCCCCTTGGCCCCCTCCACGAACTCCTCCACTATCCCCCTCCCAGCCTCGGCCACCTTAGTCGCGATCGCCGTAGCGGCCATGCCCGTCGAGAGCAGGAGCCTCAGGGCGTCGTTAATTACCTCCCCCACGCTCCTCCCGGCCTCCTTAGCCAGCGCCAGGGCCCTCGCGTATAGCTCGCGGTCCAGCCCCCTTATGGTGACCCTCTCCCCCACTCTGACCACCTGGTCAGACAAGTATGACTAGTCTTATATGTTTTTCGCTTTGCGTTGTGGCCGGCGGCCTCGCGCTAGGCTGGGCGCCTTAGCTTACGTCAATCGGCCCCTAGCCCCACTTCACTAAGGGGGCGCGGCCCCCTTTAATCAATAAACTAAATCTTTGTCACACAGCCAGCCTCCTACTTAATAGTTCAGAGCGGAAAGGTTTAAATTTAATACCTTTTCAACCTATGGCTCAAGGGGCTGAACGGTGATATAGATGCCGTACAAGGTAGTTGACGGGAGGTACGAGCCCCTCAGGCTGACGCCGGACGAGGTCCTGGGCATGCTCAGGGAGCTCAAGGTCCGCTTCGTAGACCTCCAATTCACTGACGTCCGCGGCAGGCTCCAGCACACCACCATAACCTCGCACAGCTTGGATAAAGGGGACTTCGAGAGGGGGGTGCCGAAGCTGGACGGGTCGAGCATCAGGGGCTTCGCGGAGGTCCAGGCGTCGGACATGGTCCTCGTCCCCGACCCCTCCACCTTCTCGATAATTCCCTGGTCCAGCCCAGAGTGCAGGACGGCCAGGCTGATATGCGACGTCTACCTGGGCTTCGGGGAGGGGAGGCTCACGAGGGACCCCCGCTACGCGGCCCAGCGCGCTGAGCGCCTCCTGACGGACGAGCTGGGCCAGGGCTCCGTGTCCTACTGGGGGCCTGAGCCAGAGTTCTTCATCTTCGATCGCGTCGAGTGGGACGCCCTATCCCCGAGGGCTCAGAGCTATCGGATAGAGTCCCGCGAGGCCGCCTGGTCCCCGGGCGGCCAGCACTACCCAATCAGGTTCAAGGAGGGCTACCTCCCAGCCCCTCCCCACGACACGCTAGCGGAGCTGCGCAGCGAGTGCGTCAGGATCCTAGAGGAGTACTTCCACATCCCCTGCACGGTCCACCACCACGAAGTCGCCACGGCCGGCCAGGGGGAGATAAACTTCAGGTTCGACACGCTGACTAGCGCCGCCGACTCGACCGTGACGCTGAAGTACGTAGTTAAGAACGTAGCCAGGGCGCACGGGGTGGTGGCGACCTTCATGCCCAAGCCCCTCTTCGGCGACAACGGCTCCGGGATGCACGTAAACGTAAGTGTGTGGCGGGACGGCAGGAACCTGTTCTACGACCCCGACGACCCCTACGCTGAGCTGAGCCAACTCGGCAGGTACTTCGTGGGGGGCCTGCTGGAGCACGCTGAGGCCCTGTCAGCCATAGTGGCGCCCACTACCAATAGCTACAGGAGGCTCGTCCCCGGCTACGAGGCGCCCGTCTACATCACGTGGGGCAGGGGGAACCGCTCCGCCTGCGTGAGGGTCCCGGCGTACCATAGGGGGCTCGAGTCAGAGCCTGAGAAGAGGGTCGAGTTCAGGCCCCCCGACCCCTCCTGCAACCCCTACCTATGCTTCGCCGCCATGTTGGCCGCCGGCCTGGACGGCATTAAGAAGAAGAGGGACGCGGGGGAGCCGGTCGACGAGAACGTCTACAGGCTGACGCCTGGGCAGCGCCGGGAGCTCGGCATAAGGGAGCTGCCGAGCAGCCTCGAGGAGGCCGTCGAGTGCCTCGAGAGCGACCGAGAGTTCCTCAAGCCAGTATTTAGCCAGGACCTCATAGACAGCGTTATCGAGAATGCGTTGAGGGAGTGCAGGGAGGTGGGCTCGAGGCCGCACCCATACGAGTTCTACCTATACTTCGACGCGTAGCGGCGCCATGCGCTTAAATCGGGCGCCCACTCACCCTACTAAGTGGCCCGCATCCACTGGTGCTGGGTCGTCCTAGCCGCCGGCTTCTACACGGTCTTCACTGCCTACGGGATTAGGTTTAGCTACGGCGTAATCCTGCCGGAGATGATTAGGGAGCTGGGGCTGACGGCGACTGAGGCCGGGCTCATATACAGCGGGTACTTCCTAGCCTACTCCTCCTTCGCCCCAGTCGTAGGCGCGCTGACCGATAGGGCGGGCGGGAGGCGCGTAGTGGCCTCCTTCTGCGCAGTCCTCGGGGCCGGCGCGCTGATGATGGGGGCCATCTACGGGTGGCAGAGCGGCTTCGCCTCCGCCCTAGTGATGGGCGTCGGGGCCTCGGCCACCTGGACGCCAGTCGTGGCCCTGCTGTCTAAGTGGTTCGGGGTGAGGCGCAGGGGGAGGGCGCTGGGGATCTTGGCCTCCGGTTACGGGTGGGGCTTCGGAGTCATGGGGCTAGCCATCCCGCTGATAGTGGCTAGCTACGGCTGGCGCCACTGCTGGTACGCCCTAGCAGCCATGGCCCTATCGGCAGCGCTGGTGGACGCCCTCCTCCTAAGGGACAGGCCCGAGGACCTGGGCCTAAGGCCGTGGGGCTGGAGCGAGGAGGACGCTGGAGGGAGGGGCCCCGGCGGCGCGGTCAGCTACTGGGCAATCGTCAGTAGGCCTGAGTTCTGGGTCATCGGGGCCTCCTACTTCGCCATAGCCTTCGCCACCTACATCGCCATGCTCTACGTCGTGTCGTACGCCAACCTCGAGCTCGGCATAGAGTACGCCGCGGCCGCGACGCTGGCGAGTGCCATAGCGTTCAGCGGCATACCCGGGGGCTTACTGATCCCCGCCCTCTCAGACTACCTAGGCAGGAGGGCCGTGCTCATCATCAGCAACGCGACGGTGGCGGCCGCCCTCGTAAGCTTCGTGAGCGTGGGCCCCAGCCTCCACGCGCTAATGGCCATAGCCATCCTCTACGGGGCTTTCTACAACGCCATTTGGCCCACGTACGCCGCCCTGGCTGCGGACCTCTTCTCCAGGGAGGCCGCCGGGACCGCCGTAGGGCTCTTAACGGTCAACTACGGGCTCGGGGCCATGGCTGGCTCAGCAGTGGCTGGGTACGTGCGCGACGCCACGAGGACCTTCTTCTGGTCCTTCATGCTAGCGTCCATGGCGGCCTGCCTAAGCGCGGCGCTGATCCTGGCGCTTAGGCCGAGGGGCCCGCTACGGAGGGGGCGGCGCGCCAGCCCCTAGGGCTATCAACATTTAGATGCGGCGGCACCTCCACCCAGGCCCCTGGATGGGAGCGGGGCCCCCTTGAGGGGCGCTGGATTTCGCTCGGAGTGTGGTGCTAAATGGGCTTGAGGAGGCCCGGGGCTGAGGCGCCCCCTTAGTAACGTAATTTATTAAGCCCGCGCCCTCCTCAGAGGGGGCGCGCCGACGGCTGAGGAGGGAGGGCTGCCGTTTCCCTACCCATCCTTTAGGCCTTACCAGAGGGAGGCCCTCCTCTTCGCCCACGAAGTCTTCACCCACGGACTGATAGGCCTACTCTCAGCCCCCTGCGGGATAGGCAAGTCGATATCTGCCCTCTCCGCCTTCGCTGCCGCTAGGAGCAGGCAGCCGGGCCTTAGGCTGCTCGTGCTAACGAGGACCAAGAACCAGGCCGACATCTACGCTCGCGAAGTCGCCAAGCTCAGGGAGGTGGGCGTGGAGATGTCAGTCGCCATCTTCAGGAACAGGCAGGAGATGTGCGCCAGGGCAAGGGAGGACGGGAGGCTGGCTGAGCTGAGCTACCACGACTTCCTGCGCTTCTGCGCCGGGCTGAGGAGGAGGGCCGCTGGGAGGGTCTGCGAGCCGTACGAGGCGACGCTCCGCGATGGGTGGAGGCCCAGCGCGAGGGCCCTGGCGCTAGTAGAGGAGTTGGCCAAGCGGGGGGCCTCAATGCCCGAGGAGGTCTACGGGGCCTGCGAGGCCTCCGGCCTCTGCGCCTACGAGGTGACTAAGCTCCTCGCCAGCCGAGCCACCGTAGTCATCGGCAGCTACAA
This sequence comes from Candidatus Nezhaarchaeales archaeon, assembly GCA_038894875.1. GTDB lineage: Archaea > Thermoproteota > Methanomethylicia > Nezhaarchaeales > B40-G2 > JAOAKM01. The sequence goes on along the minus strand of JAWAOK010000011.1, from coordinate 6,751 downwards.
CTACGCCCTCCTCCCTCCCGTCAGGGCCAGCGTGCTGCCCAAGGCTAAGCTCAGGCCCTCCCTCACCTGCGCCGTCTTCGACGAGGCGCACTCCCTCCCTCGCTACGTCGTGGACCTATTCTCCGACGAGCTCTCCACCAGGTCCGTGGCCAGGGCCTTGGAGGAGGCGAGGCGCTTCAACGTCAGCGGGGAGCCGGCGGCCCTCCTCGAGCACTTGCACTCCCTAGCCCTTGAGCTAGGGGCCGAGGCCGAGGGGGAGGTGGGCGTGGGTGAGGAGCTCCTCGTCGACCCCCTGGAGGTCTCTAGGGAGCTGGCTGAGCGAGCCGGCCTGGGCGGCGTCGAGGAGCTCCTAGAGCTGGCCTCTGAGCTCGAGGCCGAGGGGGAGCGAGTTAGGGTACTGAAGGAGGCCGAGGGGAGGGCGCCGTCCTCCTACGTGGCCAGGTGCGCCGTCTTCCTCCAGTCGTGGGTGGAGGTGGCGCTCAGCGGGGCCGACGCCTACGCCTGCTACGCTAAGTCTGAGAGGGAGGCGGCCAGGCTGGGGGTGAGGTGCCTCGACGCCTCCGCCCACGCCCACGCGATTAACTCCTTCAGGGCCTCCTTGCTGATGTCGGGGACCCTCTGGGCCCCCGACTACTACATCGACTCCCTCGGCCTAGACAGGGGGCGGAGCCGCTACTTGAGCCTCCCCTACCCCTTCCCCAAGAGGAACCGCGCCATACTCGTCGACCTAGCCTCCACCTCGAAGTACGAGCGCCGAAGCCCCGAGCTGTGGGATAGGGTGGCGGAGAGGGTGGGCGCCATCGTTAGCGCGCTGAGGGGGAGGGCGGCCGTGTACGCGCCCTCCTACGACGTGTTGAGGGAGGTCGCGGCGAGGCTCAAGCTCGACAGGCCCGTGTTCATTGAGCGGGAGGCGTCGAGGGTTAGGGAGGCCCTGGAGTTCCTGAGGCGCAATGCAGACGGGGTCCTACTGGGGGTCGCCGGCGGCAAGCTCAGCGAGGGGGTGGACTTGACTGACGAGGGCGGCCGCGGCCTACTGTCCGCAGTCATCATAGTCGGCCTCCCCTACCCCAAGAAGGGGCAGCTCCAGGGGGCCCTCGTCAAGTTCTACAGGGCCAAGTTCGGCCCCCTCGCGGACGAGTACGCCTGGGAGGCCCCCTGCATAATTGCGCTGGCTCAGGCGGCCGGCCGGCTGATAAGGGGGCCGGAGGATAGGGGGGCCATCATCATTATGGACTACCGCGCGTCTAGGCCCAGGTTTAAGGCCAGGCTCCCCGAGGACTGGAGGGAGGACATGAGGGCCAGGAGGAGCTTGGCCAAGATAATTAGCGACTTGGCCGAGCTGGCGCTAGTCCGTGGGCAGGCTGGCCGCTAAGAGAGCTTTAACCTCGGGCCGCCCGCCTACCGACGGGGGCGGGGGCGGTGAGGCAGGAGTTCGTTGAGGCGCTGAGCAGGGCCCTAGAGGGGGAGCCCACCCTCAGCGACTCGCTAGTCCTGGCCGAGGCCGAGGGGGAGGAGCTGGGCGAGCTCCTCAGGGCCGCCAGCCTCACGAGGGACCGCCACTTCGGGAGGGTCCTCACCTACTCTAGGAAGGCCTTCGCCCCCATCACTAACATCTGCAGGAACGCGTGCAAGTACTGTGGCTTTAGGAGGGAGCCCTGGGACCCCGGAGCCGTCTTCATGAGCATCGGCGAGGTCCTCGAGCTGGCGAGGAGGGCCGAGGGGGCTGGGGTGAAGGAGGTCCTGCTTTGCACGGGCGAGAAGCCCGAGACTAAGTACGCCCAAGTTAGGGAGAGGCTGAGGCGCCTCGGCTACAGCTCGTTCGTCGAGTACGTCTGCGACGTGTGCGAGGCAATCTTGAGGAACAGCAGCACCCTGCTAATACACGCAAACTTGGGGGTCCTTGAGCCCGAGGAGATGGAGATGCTGAAGCCCTACGCCGTGAGCATGGGGCTGATGCTGGAGTGCGGGAGCGAGAGGCTCTGCGCCCCCGGGATGCCCCACGAGTGGTCCCCGACGAAGCACCCCAAGGTCAGGCTGAGGATGATGGAGGACGCCGGGAGGCTGAGGGTGCCCTTCACCACCGGCATCCTAGTAGGCATTGGGGAGACCGTCGAGGAGAGGGTGGAGTCGCTCTTCATGATCAAGAGGCTGCACGAGAGGTACGGGCACATTCAGGAGGTCATAATTCAGAGCTTCCAGCCCCACGAGGGGACCCCCATGGGCGCGTCCAGGCCCCCTCCGCTAACTGAGGTGCTGAGGACCATAGCCGTGGCCAGGCTCATCTTCAAGGGCGAGGTCAGCGTCCAGGCCCCTCCCAACTTAGAGGAGCGCTTCGAGCTCTACATAGACGCCGGGATTAACGACTGGGGAGGGGTCTCGCCGCTGACCGTGGACTACATAAACCCGCAGAGGCCGTGGCCCAGCGTCCCCCTGCTTAGGAGGGTTTGCGAGAGACGCGGCTACCTCCTTAGGGAGAGGCTGCCGGTCTACCCCAAGTTCATAGCGAAGGAGGGCTTTATCCACGAAGGCTTAAGAGGGAGGGTCGCGTCGCTGGTCGGTGGCGATGGCCTCGTTAGGAGGGAGCTCGAGGCCCCCTAGCTACGAGGGCTACCCAGCGGCCATAGACAGCCTACTCAAGTACATCGACCCTGGGGTGGCGGAGGCCTTGGATAAGGCGCTGAGCCTAAGGGACATAGACGAGGGGGACGCGCTGGAGCTCCTAAGGAGCCGCGGCCTAGGGGCCTGGCTCACCGTCGCCTGCGCCGACTACCTCAGGTGGCTGGCCGTCGGCGACGTAGCCACCTTCGTCGTCAATAGGAACATACAGTACACTAACTACTGCATCAACGGCTGCAAGTTCTGCGCCTTCTCCACGAGGGACGCCGAGAGGTCCTGGACGCTGAGCATACCGGAGGTCTTGAGGAAGGTGGAGGAGGCCTTCGAGAGGGGGGCCACTGAGGTCTGCATCCAGGGCGGCATAAACCCCAAGCTAACGCTGGACTACTACCTGAGCATGCTGAGGGAGATTAAGAGGAGGTTCCCCAGCATACACATCCACGCCTTCTCCCCGCAGGAAATACACTACATGTCCGAGTCCTCCGGCCTGCCCCACCGCGAGGTGCTGAAGGCGCTTAAGGAGGAGGGGCTGGACAGCATCCCCGGGACGGCGGCCGAGATCCTGGACGACGAGGTCAGGGGGGCGATATGTCCAAACAAGATCGATACCAGGACTTGGGTGGAGGTGGTGAGGACCGCGCACAGGCTGGGCATACCCTCGACCGCCACGATCATGTACGGCCACGTGGAGGAGGACGTACATAAGGTCAGGCACCTGAAGGTAATTAGGGACCTGCAGAGGGAGACGGGCGGCTTCACCGAGTTCGTGCTCCTCCCCTTCGTCCACTACAACACCGAGCTCTACACCAAGCTCGGGTCCAGGCCCGGCTCCTCGGGGATCGAGGACCTCAAGACCCACGCGGTCGCGAGGCTGTACTTGTGCAACTACATTAAGAACGTCCAGGTGTCGTGGGTGAAGCTGGGCCCCAAGCTAGCTCAAGCGATGCTCCACGCGGGCTGCAACGACGTCGGGGGGACCCTCATGGAGGAGAATATATCCAGGGCCGCGGGCTCGCCGTACAGCAGGCCGATGAGCGCGGAGGAGCTCGTCAGGATGATTAGGGAGGCGGGGAGGGTGCCGGCGCAGAGGGACACGCTCTATAGGATCCTGAGGGTGTTTAACTGACCGCCTAGGCCCTCAGGTACCTTAGGTGCACCTCCTGCCCGCACTCGCACACCCTCACGTCGGCGAGCCTCATCCTCCTAGCGTCCTCAGTGGTCTCAAAGCCCTCGCCCATCACTAGGCTGACGGCGTCCCTGCCGCCAAATACGTACGGGGCTATCGTCAGCCTGAGCTCGTCCACTACGTCAGCCGCGAAGAGGTGCCACAGCAGCTCCCCTCCCCCCTCCACCATGACCCTCCTGAGCCCCTCTTCGTACAGCCTCTCGACGCCGGCCCTCATGTCTATCGGAGGGTGGCCCGGGAACACCACCACCCTCACCCCCACCCTCCTTAAGGCCTCCACCTTCTCCCTAGGCGCCGCCTCGGTCGTCAGCACTATGGTCTCGGCGGGCTTGAGCGTGTACACCCTAGCCCCTAGCGGCGTCCTCAAGAGGCCGTCCACGACCACCCTCACGGGGTCCCTCCCCTCGACGTACTTGAGCCTGAGGGAGGGGTCGTCTATGATTACCGTGTTCGCCCCGACCATCACCCCGTCGCTCTGGGCCCTCAGCTCATGAAGCCTCCTCAAGTCGTGGGGGCAGCTCAGCTTGCTGTACCTCCTCTTGCTAGCGATCCTACCGTCTATGGTCATGGTGGAGTAGACGGTGACGTGGCACCTACTCACGCGCCCACCCCCTCACTACCTTCAGTACGCACGCGGCCGACCCCCTCTTAACTATGGAGGCGTACGCGTCCCCGGCCCTCGCTAGCTCCAGCTCGCGCGCGTCCAGGACCACGAAGTTCGCCACCCTCCCCTCCTCTATGGCGTTGCTCACGCCCACCCCCCTAGCCTCCTCCACGTTCACGGTGGCCATCTTCAAGACCTCCCTAGCGCCCAGGCTCGGGTCCGCCAGCCTGGCCACGCTATACGCTACCTCAAGCTCGCGCCACACGTCCGGCTCCACCAGCCCGGCGTTGTCCGTCCCCAGCAGCACGTTGACCCCCCTCCTAAGGAACTCGGCCAGCGGGGGGAGCCCCACCCCGAACCAGAGGTTGGATCGGGGGCAGGCGACGACCGTCTTCCCCCTCTCGGCCAAGGCCTCTACGTCCTCACCCCTTAAGTGGACTCCGTGGACTAAGAGGTCGGCGTCTAGGTGGTTGAGCGCCAGCTCGAAGTCCCCCCTCAAGTAGTCCTCCTCACTCTCAGCCACGTGGGTGGCGACCACCTTCCCCCGGCTCCTGCAGAGCCTCCTCGCCTCCTCGAGCTCCTCGACGCTATACCTGAGCGGCGAGTCCAGCCCCAGCCCGTCGGCCGCCTCCACTACCTCCGCCAGCCCCGCCCCCCTCGGCCTCCCCAGCACGAGGGCGGCGAGGCCCAGCTCAGCAGCCTCGCTCTTGATGGTGCCGATCGCCCCGGGCAGCTCGGAGAAGACCAGCGCCGACGTCACGCCGGACCTAAGTAGCTTCGAGAAGACCCTCCTGCAGGCGTAGGACGCGTCGCCCGGGCTTAGCGAGGAGAGGAGCCTGTGCTTCAGCCCGTGGGGCTCGCTCACTACCTCGCTCAGCCTGAGCCCAGCCCCGTACTCGAGGAACGCGTAGTCTAGGACGTGAAGGTGGGCGTTGACGAGCGCCGGCATCGCCACGCCGTGCCTCAAGTCCACCCCTCCCCCCACATAGCCGGCTCCGATGTGGGAGATGGTGCCGTCCACCACCTCTATGTGGACCCCCTCGGCCACATCCAGCTCGCGCCCCAGTAGGGCGTAGCCGAGGTTTAAGATCAAGAGCGCCACCGCCGCTCGAGCCACCGGCGCCGCTCACGGGATTTAAGCGCGGGGGCCGGCGCGCACGCACCCTTTATTAAGACGCTACGGCACGCTAAGCGGGGCCCTGAGCCCAGGGGAGCCGCATAGGGGCTGGGAGGGCTGCTGAGCGCGGCGCCCACGGAGGCCCAGTCATAGAGCTAGTGGGCGTCAGCAAGGAGTACGTAGTCGGGGGGTCCCTGACTGTGGCGCTTAGGAACGTCAACTTCAAGGTCTTTAAGGGGGACTTAATAGCCATCATGGGGCCCTCCGGCTCGGGCAAGACCACCCTCCTAAACATGCTCGGCCTCCTCGATAGGCCGTCCAGCGGGAAGATCTTCTTCGAGGGCAGGGACGTCTCGCTGTTAAGCGACTGGGAATTGGCCTACTTGAGGCGCACTAAGCTGGGCTTCGTCTTTCAGACGTTCAACCTAGTCAATAGGCTCACGGTCTACGAGAACATCGAGCTCCCCCTAATACCCATGGGGATCCCCCGCAGCGTTAGGGCCGAGATGGTCAGGGAGGCGCTCTTGAGGGTCGGTGGGGAGCTCGAGTGGCTGATGAAGAAGCCCACTCAGCTCTCCGGCGGCCAGCAGCAGAGGGTCGCCATCGCTAGGGCCATAGTCGGGGGCCCCCTCGTGCTCTTAGCCGACGAGCCCACTGGCAACTTGGATAGGGCGTCGGCGAAGGTGGTCGTCGAGACCTTCCTAAGGCTAAACAGGGAGGGGAGGTCGGTGGTGGTCGTTACCCACGACCCAGAGGTCGCGAACTGCATGGAGAGGATCTACATAATTAGGGACGGGGCGATAGTTGGAGAGCGCGAGGCGGACCCGTCCGAGGCGCTCATTAACAAGCCTACCTAGGCCTGCGGCTGGCCCTGCCCCAGCTTCTGAAGCTCCAGCTCCCTGATCCTCCTATCTACGTAGCCCTCAGCCCTCTCTAGGAGCGCCCTCCAGTGCCTCAGCCCCTCCCTCAGCCTCCTTAGGAGCTCCAGCCTCTCGTCCACCGGCGCCTCCTCGCCCAGCGTGACTAGCTTCGCGACCTGCTGCAGGAGCCCGGGCGCCCCCTCGCCCACCTCAGCTAAGTGGACCGGGACGAGGAGCTCCAGCAGCCACCTCCTTATCGTCGAGGCCAGCTCTAGGTGCTTCTCGACCACCTTAATGAAGGCCTCCCTGCCCTCGTCCGTTATCGTGTACACCCTCACCCTCCTCTTGCGCAGCTGCCACTCGCTCTT
>JAWAOK010000010.1:0-25967 GCA_038894875.1 Candidatus Nezhaarchaeales archaeon | reverse complement strand
GTAGCGGGCATGAACGCTCTAGCACCGGCCGCAGCGTTCTCGACTCAGAAGTATAGAGGCTCACCAGCGTCGTCCCGTAAGAGCAGGCCCCCCCACTTAGTTCACGTGCGCGCTCTCTTGGAGGCGCGCTCACCTCCCCACTTTCCTTAGAGGCTCCGGTTGAGGCGCCTGAAAGCGTCGAGAAACAGCTTTAGATATTAAACAAGCAATGTGAAATCATCAGTTGTTGAAAGGCGAGAACTAAGCTCTCAAAAATTAAAGAGGGTAAAAGCAGCGTGAAAGAAGGGGAAGGTAATTGAGAGGACTATGAAAATAGATGAGAGAGATTGCTCGCTAAACACTCGCGTACTCTTCCGCCCGCCTCGCCTTCGGCTCGGCCCGCTCCACTATATGATGAAGATTCCTCGGCTGACTACCTCTCCTGTCTTTAGGTCCAGTTCAAGACCCCGTGTTTCTAATGTTGGTGCTCCAATTATTAGCTCTGGGAGCAATTTCCTTTCACCCTTCGCGATGACTTCCCTCTCAACGTCTTCTGATAGGTATATTCTATCGTAAACTCGGTATTTTCCTATGCGGATTTCAGAATCAATGTAGGCGTCGATGATAACTTTTTGTCCATTCAGAAGTATAGCTTCGATCTTTTCAGGCAGCCTCTTAACCTCAACATCCCTAAAGCGCTCCCTAAGCGTCCTATATCCCATAACGGTGAATCTTGAGCCGGAGTTAAATAGGGCCTTCAGCCTAGAGGTTTTCCCCTCAACTACTACGTCGACATCCTTTAAGACCTGCGCCATAGACCACACAATATTAGATTTTTTAGGCCCCTACTTTTGCCCCACCCCGTCTTCAACGCTACCACCTTACCCCGCAGCTCTAAACTTCAACAGAGAACATTGGGGTTTGGGTGGCGGAGACTTGCCCCGCCAAGGAGGCGGTTTGAGGGGTGAATTTGGTTGGTTTGGTTAATGAGTTGGAGGGGCAGGGGAAAAGCGGGCTGGATCTAATCGTTGATCTCAGCACCTTAAAGGCCGTTGCGGACTGTTCTATGGCGTTAGGCTGGCTATACCGGGCTACGGAGAGCATCCATTGACTAGCTGGGCTCACGGTCAGCTGGCAGACAAGCTTGGAATTCGAGGAGATTTGAACCCGCGACCCCGGCTTAGGGGGCCGGCGGCGATCCACTTCTCAGGCTGCGGGGGAGAGGCTAATATTTGGCTGAGGGGGCCCTAGCCCGGTGCAGAAGTTGCTCGTGGGCCTGATCTCAGACACCCACGATAGGCTGGAGGCGATTAGGAGGGCGGTCGAGGCCTTCAACGACGCGGGGGTGGGCCTCGTCCTCCACGCGGGGGACTACGTGGCCCCCTTCACCGCGCAGGCCTTCAAGGGCCTGCGCTGCCGCCTCATCGGGGTCTACGGGAACGTGGACGGGGATAGGGAGGTCTTGAGGGAGCGCTACGCTGAGCTGGGGGAGCTCAGGGGCCTCCTAGCCACCCTAGAACTCGAGGGGGTCAGGGTGGCCCTCCTCCACGGCTCTCCCCCCGAGCTCGTAGAGGCCCTGGCCAAGAGCGGGGACTACGACGTAGTGGTCCACGGGCACACCCACAGGCCTAGGGCGGAGAGGGTGCGCGGGGCGCTCGTCGTGAACCCCGGGGAGGCCTGCGGCTACTTGACCGGCAGGGCCACGGTGGCCCTCCTGGAGCTCCCCAGCCTTAGGGTGGAGCACCTGGAGCTAGCTACTCGCTAGCGACTTGAGCCTCTCCAGCGCGCTCGAGGCCTCCTCCGCGCTCACCTCCCTCCCGGCCGCTAGGAGGGAGGGCAGCTGCTGCCTCAGGGCCTCCGCCACGTCCTCGACCGCGGGGAGCCTCCCCCTCAGCAGCACCGGCCTGGGCTCCAGCAGCGAGCCCCTGACCACGGCCCCCTCGTCTATCGGAGTGGCCACCACGAGCCCCACCTCCCTGCCCCTGAGCAGGACCCTGAAGAGCTGGTCGCCGAGGGGGGTCGTGGCCACCCTCTCTACCTCAAAGGCCGCCTCCCTCTCCCTCTGGTACTCGGCCACGGCCTCCTCCACGGCCCTGGCCACCTCCTCGTCCGGGACGCGCTTGAAGTACTCCAGCCTCAGGGTGTCCAGCTTGAACTCTATCCTGCCGTTAATTATGTCGTAGTCCACCCTAGCCCTCACCACGTCACCCTTGTCTGACTTCAGCTTGTCCACAATGACTTTGTAGAGGAGCTGGTTTAGCTCCGCCGCGGCCCTGGCCACCTCCTTCTGGTCCACCGCGCCCTTAGAGACCTCCTCCTTCAGCTGGGCGAACATGGTCTTCTTCACCTTGTCCGCGTAGCCCCCGGCTATCACGAGCCCAGTGATGAGCTGCACCCCTGGCCACCTAGGGGCTTTGAGGGTAGGGCCTAGTTAAATCCTCCTCCTAAGGCGCCTGGCCGCCTCGACCATGGACCTCAGCTTCTCCTTCGCTATGAGCTGGCCCGTGTCGTCCTTAAAGTAGCCCCTGAGCCCAGCGAAGCCGCAGTCGGGGTGTATGAGCAGCCTCTCCAGCCCCAGCCTCCTCCCCGCCCTCTCTATGAAGGCCTCCACCTCCTCCACCCCCTCGACGGCCGAGGTCCAGGGCCTCCTGCCGGCGGCTATGTCCATCATCAGCGAGGGGTCGGGGTTGGAGTCCACGCAGCCCAGGCCCACGACCTTGTCGTAGGCCTCCAGGTCCCTCTTGGAGTAGGCCTCTAAGTTTCGGGGCTCCGCCTTAAACGCTAGGCTGAGGACGGGTACCCTGCACTGGAGGAGCACCTGCGCGGCCGGCCCCACGTAGCCGCAGCAGTGGAGGGACGGGATGGCCCTGGAGATGCCCTTGGCCGCCCTCTCCAGCGCCTCCAGGGCGTCGCCCTCCTCGAGGCCCGCCTGGATGGCGTAGGGGAGCGCGGGCTCGTCTATGGTTATTAGCTTAGCCCCCGCCTCGTCGTACTGCCTAGCTATCTCAGCGACCACGTCGGCCACGGCCAGCACTAGGTCTGGGTAGTCCACGACCCTGTAGCTCTCAGTCACTCTAACTACTGACGAGAGCGTGACGGGGCCGGTCACTGGGACCTTGACGCCCAGCACCCTGTCCGCCAGCCCGCTCTCGGAGAGGTACCTCAGGGCGTACTCCAATAGCTCGAGGGCGACGGGCCTGGGCGGGGGCCTCGGCTCGTCCACTAGCCACACCTCCCCGCCGCGGACCTCGAAGCCGCACCCCTGCTCAGCCAGGGGCTCGAGGAACATTAAGTTCATGTCGAGCAGCTGGCCGTAGCAGGGGTAGTCTATGCCGACCTCCACCTGGTCCCTAATGGCCCTGGCCATGTTCTCGTAGGAGTGGGGGAGCGGGAAGCTCCCTATTACGGTGGTCCTTAGCTCGCCCACTAGCTCCTCCAGCCCCACGGCTAGCCCTCCACCAGGGCGGAGAAGGTGGCGAGGACCCTGGACCTACAGGACTCGCAGAACTCCGAGGTCTTGTAGTCCACCTCGACTATGCTATTGCTGAACCTCATTACGCAGGTGGGGGACGGGCAGTGGCCGAGGCCCAGAGTGTGGCCGAGCTCGTGGACCGCCTCCTTCAGCGCCCTCTCCATGAAGAGGCCCTCGTCCACGAGGCCCCCGTAGGCGTCCAGCCTGAGCCTGGGGAGGTAGATGGCTGCGTAGCTGCCCCCGGGCTCCGCCTCGCCGAAGACGAAGTTGAGGCCGGGGGTGTAGGCGTCCGCATCCACCACCCCCAGCACCTTTACGTCGAAGGGCCTGGGGCCGTGGGCCTCCCTCAGCGCGCTCAGGATCGCTGAGGACAGGTACTGGCGCCTCCGCTCGTCGAACCCCCAGGAGGGGAGGGGTAGCTCGCCCTCGGCCACTACGCAGGAGGCGAGGGGGATCTTGAGCTCCACGCCCCTGGAGAGGAAGAAGAGGAGCTGGGGGTCCACGCGGCCCACGGGCTGGAGGACTACCGTGAGCCAGGAGTGCTTGGACTGGCGGATTAGCAATGCGGCACCTGCTACTTCCGAGGCCTCCCCCCTCTTTACCCTTGCTGCCCGGGCCCCCAGAGGCCTGGCCAGTAGGGCGAGAGGGCCCCCCTCACCCTCTCGACCACCTCCCTGACCCTCCTAGAGACCCAGGGGTCCCGGAAGGGCTCCCTGTCGGAGGCGTCCACGTCCTCGACCCCGGCCATTACCGAGGTGGCTATGTAGAACGCCCTGCCCGTGGCCTCGACGTCGTAGCCGCCGGCCAGCTCCAGCGCCACCCTCCCTCCGCACACCTCGTCGGCCACCCTCGCCACTAGCCTCGAGGCCTCTAGGTAGGCCCTCATCGTCAGGGACATGGAGGTCAGGGGGTCGTTGTAGTAAGTGTCGGCCCCCAGGAGGACTAGGAGGAGGTCGGGCCTGAAGGCCTCGGCGAGAGGGGGGAAGAGCTCCCTGAGGGCGTAGAGGTAGTCGTCGTCCGAGGTGCCGGGGGGGAGGGGGACGTTCGCCGTGAACCCCCTCCCCTCCCCCTCGCCCACCTCCTCCACCCTACCTGTCCCAGGGTAGAGGGTCCTGGGGTCCTGGTGGAGGGACATGTAGAACACGGTGGGGTCGTCGTAGAAGATCTCGTGGATCCCGTTCCCGTGGTGGGCGTCTAGGTCGAGGATGAACACCCTAGAGGCCAGGCCGGACCGCTGGAGGGACCTCACGGCCACGGCCTCCTGGTTGAAGTAGCAGAAGCCGAAGGACTTGCCCACGTGGCGGCGGGTCGCGTGGTGGCCGCCGAACATGGCGCACTGGACGGCCACCTCCAGCTCCCCCCTCATTATCATCTCGCAGCCCTGCATTAGGGCCCCCGCCTGAATGAGCGCCAGCTCGTAGGTGCCCGGGGGGACGGGCGTGTCCCCGTCGAGCCAGCCCCCGCGGGCGCTCAGGAACTTTACCGCCGACACGAGCTCCCTATCGTGGACGGCCAGCACGTCCTCCTCCGTCGCCACTCGGTCCGTCACCACTACCCTCACGTTGGGCCTCTCCAGGAGGCCGGACTCCTTCAAGTGCCTCATGAAGGCCTCGTAGCGCTCCCTCCCCTTGAAGGGGTGCCAGGGGCCGAAGCTGTGGCCCAGGAGCTCCTCGCGGTGGAGGATGCCCAGCCTGCGCATAGCCCCCCGCCCGCTGGGCGGTCGGCTACTTAAGCCTACTAGGGGCGCAGGCTTTTTTTAGGCACGGCGCGTAGGGGCCTGGGCCGCGTTGCTCAGGCTCGTACTGAGGGCCTTGGGCGCCTACTCGCTCTACGAGCGCTGGCTCCTGCGCCAAGTGAGGGGGGGCCCCATCCCTCAGCACGTCGCCGTCATCCTCGACGGGAACCGCCGGTGGGCTAGGGAGAGGATGCTGGAGCCTTGGGTGGGCCACTACTACGGGGCTGAGAAGGCGGAGGAGCTGCTGAAGTGGTGCCTGGAGCTGGGGGTGAGGACGCTGACGCTCTACGCCTTCTCCATCGACAACTTCAAGAGGCCCAGGGAGGAGGTGGAGGCCATCTTTAAGATAATGGAGGAGAGGCTGCTGAGGCTGGTCAACGACCCCAAGATATACGAGTACAGGGTCAGGGTCAAGCTCCTCGGGAGGAGGGAGCTCCTGCCGAGGGGGTCAGGAGGGGGGAGGTGGACCCGGGGGAGGTGGACGAGGGGCTCATAGAGCGCTACCTCTACACGGCCCACCTCCCGAACCCGCACCCAGACCTGATCATAAGGACCTCGGGGGAGGAGAGGCTCAGCGGCTTCCTGCTCTGGCAGTCCGCCTACAGCGAGCTCTGCTTCCTAGACGTCTACTGGCCTGAGTTCAGGCGCATAGACCTCCTCAGGGCCATAAGGGTGTACCAGTCCAGGCAGCGTAGGTTCGGCGCGTAGCTAGCGCAGGATGTGGCGGACCTCGACGCCCAGCTGCTGTAGGTACCTGGCCAGGAACCTCCTGTGGCAGCTGCGCGGGTTCTCCTCTAGGCAGAGGAGGCAGGTGCGGCGCTGGCTGGCGAGCTTTAGGAGCTCCTCCACCCCCCTCTTAAACTCGCGCGTCTCCATGTAGCGCTCGAAGCCCCCTCGCCGGTAGCCGCCGAGCGCGTCCCCCATCCACACGTAGCCTATCCCGGCCTCCCTGAGCCAAGACTCTAGGCTCTCGCGCGAGAAGTCCCCCCGCTTGGAGGACGGCCACCTCCTAATGTCAACCACTAGCTCTATCCCGCTCGCCCTCAGCATGGATAGGACCCTCTCCTTGCTCCGGGATCCGTAGCCGATCGTCCACACCGTTACCGTCTCTCGCACCCGCGGGCGCTCGGGCCCGGGCTAGGGGGCGGGCCGCACTGCTTTAACCCCCTCGGGGGCTGGCTGCCGGGGGCTCGGAGTGGAGCTCTGGGAGGCCATCAAGGGTAGGAGGAGCGTGCGGAGGCTCGTAGGCGAGGTGGGGGTGGAGGAGGTGGCGGCCGCCCTGGAGGCGGCCCTCTGGGCCCCGAGCGCCCACAACGCTCAGCCGTGGAGGTTCATAATCTTGGCCAGCCGGGGGGCGAGGAGGAGGCTGGCGGAGGCCATGGCGAAGGCGTGGGTCGAGGACTTGGTGGAGGAGGGGGTGGAGGAGGGGGCCGCCCTGGAGGCAGCGTCCAGGTCCATAAGCTTCATAACGGACTCCCCGATGGCCGTCCTAGTGGCCGCCTCCATGAGGGAGGCCAAGAGGCACCGGAGCCGCAGGAGGAGCTTGGCCGAGAGGCTGATGATGGTCCAGAGCGTCGCCGCCGCAGTGCAGAACTTCCTACTGGCGCTCCACGCCCAGGGGCTGGCCTCTTGCTGGCTCTGCGCCCCCCTCTTCTGCCGGGGGGTGGTCAAGGAGGCCCTGGGCCTCCCGAGGCACGTGGAGCCGCAGGCGCTGATAGTAGTGGGCAGGCCGGGCGAGGCGCCTCCCCCTCCGCCCAGGAGGGCGCTGGACGAGGTGGCCTTCGTCGACGAGTGGGGGCGGCCGCTAGCGAGGCTTAAATCCTAAGGCGCGCTAGCTCCCGCGGCCCGCCTTGATAACTGCCCTCGCCGGCGGCGTGGGGGCCGCCAAGCTCCTCCGAGGCCTAGTCGAGGTCGTCGACCCCTCAGAGCTAACGGTGATAGTCAACGTGGGGGACGACGTGGAGGTCCTGGGGCTCAGGGTGTGCCCAGACGTGGACATAGTCACGTACACGCTGGCCGGGGTCGTCGACGAGGAGAGGGGGTGGGGCCTCAGGGGGGATAGCTTTAGGTGCCTAGAGGGCCTCCGGAGGCTGGGGGCGGACGTCTGGCTCAAGCTAGGGGACCTCGACCTAGCCACCCACATCTACAGGACCCACTTGCTTAGGTCCGGCCTGAGGCTGTCCGAGGCCTGCGACGCGATTCGGAGGGCGCTGGGCGTCAAGTCGAGGGTGCTCCCCGTGACCGACGACCCGCTGGCCTCAGTAGTGATCACCGACCGTGGGGAGATGCACTTCGAGGAGTTCTACGTGAGGCACCGCTGCGAGCCGAGGGTGCTGGGCGTCAAGTACGTCGGGGCCGAAGGGGCCAGGCCGGCGCCGGGCGTCGTTGAGGCGATACTGGGGGCGGAGTTCGTAGTCGTCTGCCCCAGCAACCCCATAGTTAGCATAGGGCCGATGCTGGCCGTCAGGGGGGTCCGCGAGGCGCTGCGCGAGGCTAGGGGGCCGGTGGTGGCCGTCTCGCCAATCATAGCTGGGAGGGCGGTGAAGGGGCCGGCGGTCGAGATGATGAGGGCCCTGGGCTACGAGCCCTCCGCCTACGGGGTCGCGGAGGCCTACGGGGACTTCCTAGACGCCCTAATTATAGACGAGGCCGACTCAGGGCTGAGGGGCCGCATAGAGGCGCTGGGGGTTAGGGTGGCGGTGGCGCCCACGCTAATGAGGACGAGCGAGGACAAGGTGAGGCTGGCGAGGCTAGTGGTGAGCCTGGCCAGGGGCCTCGGGCCCCGGGCCCGCCCCCGCAGCAGCCTTAATACCTCCGGGCCGCGTGCTTGAGGGGCCTTGAGGACCTACGCCGCCGTCCCGTTTAAGGACCCCCGCTCGGCCAAGACTAGGCTGGCCCGGGCCCTCAGCGACGAGGAGAGGGAGGGGCTCTCCATGGCCATGTTCGAGGACGTCCTAGCCGCGCTGCTGGGGGCCGAGGGGCTGGACAAGGTCCTCGTCGTATCCTCCAGCCGCGAGGTCCTGAGCGAGGCCGCCAGGATGGGGGCCGTCCCCATCGACGAGGGGGCGCCGAGGGGGCTCAACGAGGCCCTCGGGCTGGCGCTCGAGGTCTGCTTGAGGGAGGGGGCGGACGCGCTCCTCGTGGCCCCCGCGGACCTGCCCCTGCTGACGAGGGGCTGCGTGTCCAGGCTCCTGGACCTCCTGGGGCCCCCTCC
The DNA here is from genome assembly GCA_038894875.1 of Candidatus Nezhaarchaeales archaeon. GTDB lineage: Archaea > Thermoproteota > Methanomethylicia > Nezhaarchaeales > B40-G2 > JAOAKM01. The sequence goes on along the minus strand of JAWAOK010000010.1, from coordinate 17,567 downwards.
GTCAGTAGTCATCTCCCCCTCTAGGGGGCGCGGGGGGACCAATGCCCTCCTCCTCTCACCCCCAAACCTCATCCGCTTCAGCTTCGGCCCCGGTAGCTTCAGCCGCCACCTGTCCCTCGCCCTAGGGAGGGGGGCCGACGTGGTCGTGTACGAGGCCCCCGAGCTGAGCCTGGACGTGGACGAGGAGGAGGACTTGAGGAGGCTCCTCGCGGCCCCCGCTAGGGGGAGGACGGCGGGCTTCCTGGCGAAGCTGAGGGCCTCGCCCCGCTACTCAACCCTCCTCCAGGCGCCCTCCGAGAAGTAGACTAGGCCGTACTCGTAGCACAGCCTCCTCACGTCGTCCGCCCCCAGCCTCCCCACCTCGTCGAGGGTCACCCTCCCCTCGTTGAGGGACCTCACCACCCTCTCCAGCTCCTCCCTCTTTATGCAGAAGACGCTGTCCGCCTTGGACATGCACACGTAGCCCCTCTCCCTCATCTTAGCTGAGTACCTCTGGGGGTTCTTGACCCTCCTGACTAAGAACCACGGCCTATCCTCCCTACGCGCCGCGGGCTTAGCCTCTGCAGCGGGCGCCTTCGCCAGGGGCTCGAGCCTAGGGCGGAGCTCGGCCAGCTTGCTCAGGGCGTCGATGAGCTCGGCCAACTTACCCCTGGCCCTGGACAGCTCCTCTATTAGCTTGGACAGCTCCCTCGACCTGTCGGCCTCCTCCGCTCGCGCCCCGGCCGTGCCCAAGTAGGCCTCCAGGGCCCTCCTAACCACCTCCGAGGCCGTAACGCCCCTGTTCACCGCCTCGTCCAGCAGCCTCCCGTAGAGCCTCTGGTCGAGCTCCACGCTTATGGTGGGCAAGCTAAGGAGTGCGCGGCCCGCAAGGACTTAAGCGTTGCCTCGCGAAGGCGCCCCGCCTTAGAGTAGCGCAACGCTATCTTTATTTGCGGCTGAGCTCCGCTTAGGCTAGAGGGTGGGAAGGATGTCCAAGAAGGAGAAGAAGAAGAAAGAGGAGAAGAAGGAGAAGAAGAAGCCGTGAGCTAGCGCCCTCGCGCTCGCTAGTGCGCACCCACGGCCACTTAATGGCGTGCTCCCTTCCCCACGCCCCCATGCGCGCAGGGCGCTACTGCGTAGCCTACGTACGCTAAAGTATAGTCATTATTAATGCCCACGAGGTAGGTCGCGGCGAACCTGGCGAGGCCCGCTTGACCTAGCCCCAGGTATGACGGCTCACTCGTCGGGTATGGACGGCCTGCGTACCTACTCACGACCCCTTCCTACTCATCTTCCCGTCTACGACCCTGCCCAAGCCATAGGAGGCCGCGAAGTGCGACGCCTTGGCTAGCGCCGCGCTGGCGCGACGGGCAGCCCTGTGGCTAGCTTGTCCATGTTCTGGAGGTCCACGGCTATAGGCGTTGCCACTAGGGCGTTTGATGGCGAGGCGAGCGGGCTGGGCCAGTGGCAAGCATGGGGAGGGTCTCCCCTAAGGGGCCCCGGACGCTTATAGGCCCTAGTCTGCGACGGGCGGGCTGTGCGCAAAGCGGCCTTCGTAATATTAGGTCCTCCTTCGCGAAGCCAACTCAGTTCGTGAAGCTAAAGGTACGCAGTGCCATCGGGATAAGGTCGTTGCAGATAAGTCGAAGGGCTGGGCTGCACCTGCGCCATCATCCCATTGAGTAGCTCCTCGTCCCTCGATAGAGGGGGCGACGCCTTCAAAACCCCGGGCGCGACGCGGCATCGACAAGGGCCCTGAAGGAGGGGCGCTGAGGTTTTCGAAGTTGACTACTGCGTTGAGGCGAGCCCTCGCTAAGGTCGTCGTGGGGAAGCTCGCCGAAGTGATTAGCTGGCCACTTCAGCGGCCCCAGCTGAGCTGCGTGGCGCAATAAAAAGTGGAGGGGGTCCTTGAGGGGCTAGGGTATCGCGAACTCAACCGCGGCTGAGACTCGCTGGCGGCTGGACTCGAGCCAGCCCTCGGCCACGACCCTGTAGTTGCCCTCAGGCGGCTGGAGGAGCCGCAGCGTAACTACCCTCTCCTCCCCCGGCAGAAGCTTCACGAGGACCTGGGCCGATATCGGGACGTAGAAGGTCGACCACCCCCCGCCCACCTCCCTCTCCACTACAATCCCGTAGGCGCCGTTGGGGAACACGACGGCGTCCGCGCCCACGTTCACTAGCCTCACCTTAACTACGTAGTGCTGCTTGCCCTCGGCCCCCCGCCCGACAATAGTGATGCCTAGCGCGTGATGGGGCGCGGGGGGCGGAGTTATAGCCGGCGGGGTTATAATGGGCGCCGCTGGCGGGCTGGGGATGGCCGGGGGAGTGGTTAGAGAGACGATCACGACCACCTGCGCCTCTATGTAGGGCGCCACTCCAGCCTCCACCTTGAGCGACCCGGTCACCTCCACGAGGTCGCCCTCGAAGATTGGCGTCCGCGGCTTGAGGGCGCCCGCATCTACGACGTAGATCCAGCCAGTGCGGTCCGCCCCTATCCAGCTGCCCTCGGGCGGCGTGCCGCTGGGGCCGGGCAGCCCCTCGGGCGGCCTCTGCCCGCAGTAGGCACACCTTACAGTGACTACCTCACCCGCCCACGAGGGCGCGTTGTTAATTAAGTCGATGATATCGATCCGGCGCGGGGCCTCCTTCGGCGCCCTCGCCTCAATAGCAGCGACCGCCCCCGCCACCTCGCTTAAGCGCCTGCCGGCCTCCTTGAGCTGGCCGACCAAGTCCCTGACGTCTCCGGGAGCCGCGCCCTTCAGGCGCTCCCTGAGGCGGCTGAGGTCCCCTAGGCCGGCGGACTCAAAGACCCCCGTGGCGTTCAGGCCCACTTGCCCGGCCCTCCTGCGCAGCTCCTCCTGCCTCTCGCAGAGCCTCTCTACGAAGGCCGCCGCCCTCTCGGCTAGCCCCTCCTCGGCCTTGGACTTCATCTCGGAGAACGCCTGGGCGACTAGCTGATTCGCCCTAGCGAGCTCGTGAGCCGCCCCGCTGACGTTGCCCTCCGCAACCAACGACCTTATCCTACTAATTATTGCGCTGAGGTCCTCCGTGCTGACGTTGAGGCGCATCGCGCGCTCGAGAGTCCTGTTCGCTGCGACGAGGAGGCCCAGGGCCTTGTCGCGAGCCTCCATAGCCTCGGCCTCCTCTGGGCGGGCTTCCTTGCGGATGGCGTTAAGGCTCACGAAGGCCTCGCGGACCCTCTGCATAGCCTGCGTCGCGCGCTCCAAGGCTCCGTCGACGTCGCCAGCCTGGAGCCTCAGCTTAGCCTCGCCGACTAGGCCACTCGCCTCCCTCACTAAGGAGAGGGCCCCCTCGAGGCGGCTCCTGAGGGCCGGGCCCGCCGCGGCCGCCACCGTAGCGTTTACTGAGGACGCCAGGCCCTCGGCCCGCGCGCAGGCGCCCTCGGCTATACTTACTAAGGCCTCGGCCCTCTCAGCCCGGCTGGCCTGGGCCGCTTGAGCTAGCACAGCGGCTATGGCTACTGCCACTAGCGCGCAGAGCAGGGCCCCCCTGCCCTTCACCGCGCCACCACCGCTCCCCCCTGCGCGAGGCGTTTTGATAAGGGGAGCGTTGAAACAAGGCGTTCCAAGGCGCGCCGCGACCTCGCTGAGGGAGGGCGTCTAAGATAAAAGGGAGGGGCGTGCGTGGGCTGGGGGCCTGGCTTGGAGAAAAGGATGAGCTGGGACGAGTACTTCATGGAGATGGCTAAGCTAGCGAGCAGGAGGAGCACGTGCCTGAGGAGGCGCACGGGGGCGGTGCTCGTCAGGGACAACAGGGTAGTGGCCACGGGCTACAACGGGGCCCCGAAGGGCCTCCCCCACTGCTCAGAGGTTGGGTGCGTGAGGGAGGAGCTCAAGGTCCCCTCCGGCCAGCGCCACGAGCTCTGCCGAGGGCTCCACGCCGAGCAGAACGCCATCATCCAGGCCGCGGTGTTTGGGGTCAGCACTAGGGGGGCGACGCTCTACACGACGACCTACCCCTGCTCGATATGCGCTAAGATAATTATAAACGCTGAGGTGGCCGAGGTGGTCTACGACGACGATTACGAGGACGAGCTGGCTAAGAGGATGCTGGAGGGGGCGGGCGTGAGGGTGAGGAGGTTCAGGGCTAGCGGACCAGCAGCCTCTCCAGCGCCCTAAGGGCCACCCTGGCGCCAGCGAGCGCGTCCTCCAGCTCTACGTACTCGTCCTTCGCGTGGGCCTGCCCCTCGGTCATGGTGCCTACGCAAACGACCGGGGCGTTGAAGGAGTTGGAGAAGTAGGCCGCGTCGACCCACCCCCTGGCCACCTCTAGCCCAGGCCTCAGCCCCTCCTCCTCAGCGGCCTCCTCGGCCGCCCTAACCACGGGCGAGGAGGGGTCCACGAGGTACCCCCTCAGGCCGGCCCTGAGCCTGACCCTAAAGCCCTCCTTGAGGACCCTCCTGGCGACCCCGGCCACCCTCCTAGCGGCGCTCGCGGGAGGGAGCCTGGGCAGGAGCCTGAAGTTAACGTTCATTGAGCAGCGGTCGGGGACCACGGTCGGCCACTCCCCTCCCTTAATTATGGTGACGCTCAGGTCCTCCTTGACCGGCAGGGGGTCCTGGGCGGACTTTAAGACGTCCCCCCTCCTCAGGGCGTCGACGAGCTCCAGGGCCCTGTATATGGCGTTGACGCCGCGCTCGGGCTCTGAGCTGTGCCACGCCCTCCCCGCCACCTCGACCTCCACGTTGGCTATCCCCCGGCAGCCGACTACTATCGGGCACCTCCCAGCCCCAGCGTCTATGTAGTGGTCGAGGCAGAGGCCCATGTCGAAGCTGAGCCACTCCTTCAGGCGCCCCCTCGCCCTCAGCTTCCCGCGCCCCTCCTCCCTGGAGGTAAATAGGAGGATCAGGGTGCCCCTGAGGCCCGCTCCCCTCAGCGCCTTAGCTATCGCCAGCATGGCGGCCGCCCCGGCCTTGTTGTCTGAGGCGCCCCTGCCGTAGAGCCTGCCATCCCTAACCTCGCCCCCGTAGGGGTCGACGGTCCAGCCCGCCCCAGGGGGGACGGTGTCTAGGTGGGCGTTCACGAGCACCCTAGGGGCCCCGGCCCCCAGCCTAGAGGACACGTTGTAGAACTCGTCCACCGAGGCCTCTAGCCCTAGGCTGCGTAGCTTGGAGGCCACGTACTCCGCCGCCCCCTCCTCCCGGCCCGGGGGGCTGGGTATCCTGACGAGCTCCCTCAGGCAGTCGATTAGGTAGGCCTCGTCGAGCCCCAAGGCCGACGTCTACAGGGCCCGCCGCCTAATAAGCTAGGCTCAGCGCGTGGACGGAGTTCAGCTCTCATAATAGGTTTATATCAGGTGACGTCACTGCCTCATTTTCGTTCCCCGCGTCGGGTAGCTCATTACTTTTAAAGCCGCGGGTACGTCTATAAGTGCTCCATCATCCAGTATTGATATCGGTGGATATGTATGGCTAGAGCCGAGCTCGTTGGGCGTGGCGTCATAAAGTACGGGAGGGGCGAGGCTACGCATTAATCGTAGCGGAGGGGCGACGTCAAACGGCACAGAGCTATGCGAAGGCCTGAAACATACTTGAGGCGGGCCGCGGCCCTCGCCGCGCCGAGGCCCAGCCGAGGGCGCGCACCAACAGGGCCTAAGCCTTAAATTCTCTCTCTTCGCTAAGGTTGAGCAGTAGGTGGTTCGGACGAGCCAGGAGGCTAAGGAGTACGAGCTCCCGCCGCCTCCAAAGGGAGTCGTGGGCCACCTCAAGGCCATAGGGCCGGGGATAATCCTAGCGTCCATGGCGATAGGGGCTGGCGAGTGGTACCTCTTCCCAGCGATGATAGTGAAGTATGGGCCGGGGCTCATGTGGACGGCGGCCGTCGGGTGCATAGTCCAGGCGGTCCTCGGCGCCGAGTCGATAAAGTACACGCTCTACTGCGGGCAGCCGATACACCAGGCGTACATGAAGCTGGGCAAGCCCATCGCCTGGGCGTGGGCGTGGGCCCTGATGCTCTTCATACCAGTGATGTGGCCAGGGTGGGCCTCTGCGTCGGCCACGGCGATAGCGGCCCTCCAGCTGGGGAGGGTGCCTGGGCCCGGCGACTCCGGGCTGGTCCTGGCGTGGGGCATCATCCTGCTGTTCCTATGCCTATTCATACTCCACGTGGGCGAGAAGATACAGAGGACGCTGGAGGTAGTGAACTGGCCCGTGGTCGTAATAATGATAGTGCTCGTCGCGGCCGGCACGATCATAGGGGCGCCAGCCTTCGCGTGGGGGGAGGTGGCCAAGGGGATCTTCACCCCCCACTGGCCTAGGGGCCTCGACTGGTTCCTCGTGGCGTCCGCCATAGCGTACATGCCGGCTGGCTTCGGCTTCAACTTGATGCTCTCGAGCTACGCTAGGGACAAGGGGTGGGGCATGGGGGCCAGGGTGGGCTTCATCTCAGCAATCATAGGGGGGAGGAGGGTCAAGATAAGCACTGAGGAGGTGCCCTTCAAGATGGATGAGGAGAACTTGAGGCGCTGGAGGGGGTGGGTCAACACGGCCAGGATAGACAGCTGGATAGTCATGTCGCTGCTCACCTTCATAACTGTGTTCTTCACGAGCACGCTGGCCTACGGGCTGCTCGTCCCCAGGGGGCTGGCGCCCATGGGCTTCGCGTGCGCCACGGTACAGGCCCAGGTGCTGAGCGAAGTGATCGGGCCGGCTGCGTGGTTCCTAATACTATTCTCCGGCTTCTTGATACTCATAGGCACTCAGATGGGGCTGATGGACTCCGTGGCCAGGGTGATAACGGACAACTTCTGGGTCGCCAGCGAGAGGGCGAGGAAGTGGAGCAAGGAGGACCCGCGCAGGTTCTACTACGCGGTCCTGTACCTCCTATTTGCAGTGGCGCTAGTACTGCTGATAGGCATGATAGGGTTCGGGTGGGCCTCCCCCTTCGAGCTCACCGCCATAGGCTCCTGCCTAGGGCTCTTCGCCCTCTTCATCGCCTTCCTGCTGCAGATAATCGTTAACTACAAGTTCCTCCCCAAGCAGCTCAGGCCCAGCATAGTGACTACGATAATCCTAGTGATCGGGACGGTGTGGAACCTCGTGTTCCTAGCGGGGCTGGCGGTGCAGGTGCTGACTGGCGTAAGGCTATAGCAAAGCCAACCGCTTTTTTCTTCACCCCAGCCAGCCATCAAGATTTATTTAAGGGGGCTAAGGGGGTAGGGCGATGTCCAAGGCACTGAGCCGCGAGGCCCTACCCTTTGCGTCTAAGTACTGGCCGATGGAGCGCTACATGGAGGTCTACAGGAGGTCGCTGGAGGACGTCGAGAAGTTCTGGGAGGGGGAGGCGAGGAAGCTGGAGTGGTTCAGGACGTGGGACAAGGTGCTCGAGTGGGACCCTCCGTTCGCGAGGTGGTTCGTGGGGGGGCTGCTCAACGCCTCATACCTCTGCGTAGATAGGCACATGAAGACGTGGAGGAGGAACAAGGTAGCCATCTACTGGGAGGGGGAGGGAGGGGAGGAGAGGGCCCTGAGCTACTCCCAGCTCTACAGGGAGGTGAACAAGTTCGCGCTGGCCCTCAAGAAGCTCGGGGTCGGGAAGGGGGACAGGGTAGCGCTGTACTTGCCCATGATACCCGAGCTGCCCATAGCTATGCTGGCGTGCGCGAGGATAGGGGCCATACATACTGTGATCTTCTCTGGGTTTAGCTCAAAGGCGCTGGCGGACAGGGTGAATGACGTGGAGGCGAAGGTGATGGTCACGGCCGACGGGGGCTATAGGAGGGGGAGGGTGATCCCGCTGAAGGAGGTAGCGGACTCCGCCTTAGAGGACGCGCCATCGGTGGAGAGGGTGGTAGTGGTCAGGAGGGTGGGGCGGGAGGTGCCCATGAGGGAGGGGAGGGACGTGTGGTACCACGAGCTCACGAGGGACGTGAGGGGCAGCGTGGACCCGCTGCCCATCGAGAGCACCCACCCGCTCTACATCCTATACACCTCTGGGACGACGGGCAAGCCGAAGGGGATAGTCCACAGCACCGGAGGGTACCTAGTCTTCATAAACTCAGTGTACCAGTGGGCCTTCAACATTAAGGAGGACAGCGTGTACTGGTGCACGGCGGACGTGGGGTGGGTCACTGGGCACAGCTCCATCGTCTACGCGCCGCTAATGCACGGAGCGTCGATAGTGGTCTATGAGGGGGCGCCAGACTACCCGAACCCGGGCAGGTGGTGGGAGATCATTGAGAAGTACAGGGTGACCATCTTCTACACCTCCCCCACTGCCATAAGGATGTTCATGAGGTACGGAGAGGAGTGGCCCAGGAAGTACGACTTGAGCAGCCTGGAGATCCTGGGCAGCGTGGGGGAGCCGATAAACCCGGAGGCCTGGATGTGGTTCTTTAAGCACGTAGGCAACGAGCGCTGCCCGATAGTGGACACCTGGTGGCAGACGGAGACGGGGGGCTTCATGATATCGCCGGCGCCAGGGATAGAGCTAGTGCCCCTGAAGCCGGGGTCGGCGACGTTCCCGCTGCCAGGCATAGACGCTGACGTGGTCGACGAGAGGGGCGAGCCCGTCCCGCCGGGCGTGAGGGGATACCTAGTGATAAGGAGGCCCTGGCCGGGGATGTTGATGACCCTGTACAAGGACCCCGAGCGCTACAAGCAGGTGTACTGGTCCAAGATCCCGGGGGTGTACTACACTGGCGACTACTGCGTGAAGGACGAGGACGGGTACTTCTGGATCCTAGGGAGGGCGGATGAGGTGCTGAAGGTGGCGGGCCACAGGATAGGGACCATGGAGCTAGAGAGCGCAGTCGCCTCCCACCCAGCGGTCGCAGAGGCGGCCGTGGTGGGGATCCCCCACGAGGTTAAGGGGGAGGGCATTGTCGTCTTCGCGGTCCTGAAGCAGGGCTACGCGCCGAGCGAGGAGCTCCGCAACGAGCTGAGGGAGCACCTGAGGAGGACGGTCGGGCCCATCGCCACGCCGGACGAGGTGTACTTCGTCTCGAGGCTGCCGAAGACGAGGAGCGGCAAGATAATGAGGCGGATCCTGAGGGCGGTGGTGACCGGCGCTCCCATAGGGGATGTGACCACCCTAGAGGACGAGGCCTCGCTGGATGAGGTGATAAAGGCCGTGGAGGAGGTGAGGAGGGTAGTTAAGGGCCCGGCGGCCCCCGGAGGGGCCTAGCGCCCGCCCTACTCCACCCTCACCTCTTTAGAGGACTCCCAGAGGCCGTGCAGGCTGCAGTACCCTACGGCGATCAGCCTGCCCGCCTTGCTCAGCTTGACGCGCGCCTCCACCGCGGGCTCGCTGTAGACTGGGGCTAAGTCGAACCTAGCGAGGGAGATCGGGTTGAAGGGCCTCCCCTCCTCCTCGAAGTAGAGCTCGATCCACTTGATGTGGTGCTCGACAGTATTGGGGTGGGGGCCGACTGAGACCCTCACGCTAAACGCCTCGCCGCTCTTCACCGCGTCCGGGGCCTCTATCCTGGGGGTGTGCGCCTCGGCCTTTAGCAGCGCCTCCCCAGCCGCCGACTTCTTGTCGTAGATCAGGGACTTGAGGCTCAAGGGAGAGCCTCGAGGGGCCCCGATGGCCTAGCTTATAAGCCTTTTGCAAGCCGCGGCCCTAGAAGTACTGCTGGAGCCCGGCCGGCGGGGGCCGCCCGCGCCTCTTGTCCACGAACTGGCTCGGGGCGCACCTTAGGAGGGTCCTCCAGCTGCGCCTCACCCACGGGGGCAGGCGGCCGGAGGCGGCCGCTGCGGCGAGCCACTCAACGGTCCTCGGGTCAGACGAGTAGCCGCTCCCGAAGTCTCCGTAGGCCCGCTTGAGCCAGTCTATGAAGCGGTCGCGCTCCACCTTAGCTATGATGGAGGCCGCCGAGCACTCGGTGAAGAGGGCGTCCGCGCCGTGGACCAGCCTGGCCTCCGCCCCGGGGAAGGCCTTGTTGATGAGGTCCCTGAGCTCCTCCTCGCGCCCGAAGAGGTCCACGGTCACCGCCTCCACCTCCGCGCCCTCGAGCCGCCCCCTGAGCTCGCTCAGTAGGGACGCCACCGCCTCCACCTCCGCCTCATTGATGTTGCGAGAGTCGATGACCCACGGGTCGACCCTCCGGAGGCCCAGGAACGCGGCCTCCCTCCTTATTAGCCCCTCCAGCTCCTCCCTCCGCCTCCTCGAGAGCCTCTTGCTGTCCCTCACGCCGGCCTCCCTCAGCCTCTCCAGGCCCTCCTCAGTAAAGGCGGCCGCCGCCACGAAGAGCGGGCCGACTACGCAGCCCCTGCCCGCCTCGTCAACCCCCACCCTCACCCTCAAGCGAGGACCTCGCCAGCGCCTAGCCCAGCCCCCTTATAGTTATTCCTCGCCTCGAGCGCGCTCCTTATCAGCCACCCTCCCAAGCCACTCCACGGGTGCCTCAGTGGCCAAGTTTCGCTGCCTAAACTGCGCCCGGTGCTGCAGGGGGCTCACGGTCCCAGTGACTAGGGTGGACTTGGCTAGGTGGCTGCGACTGGGCCTGTACTGGCTGGCGGCCTCGGTGGTCGAGGTCAGGGGGCTGGAGGCATTTAGGATGGGGTCTAGCGTCATTTACGCCATGCCCAGCAGGGCGGACGGCGGGTGCCTGTACCTCGACGGGTTCAAGTGCTCAATCTACCCAGTCAGGCCGCTCGTGTGTACGCTCTTCCCCTTCGCCTACAGCTCGCGCAGGGACGACGTGGGGCCCCACCCGTGGGCGCCGGCGAACTGCGAGGCGTTCAGGAGGGGGCTCGTGGAGGTGGGCGAGGAGGAGAGGGGGGCGCTGCTGGAGGTGGCCAGGACGCTGTTCAGGGAGCTTACGAGGGTCGATGAGAATAGGGAGGACTATGAGAGGCTCCTGAGCGAGGCCAGGGCCAGGGTGAGGGCCATCTTGGGCCAGGCCATCTGGCTTCGGCAGCCCTACGTCCCCCCAGGGCTCGCGGGCTACCCCCACGCCCCCTACTTAAGCTAGCCGAGCTGGCCCATCTCGTAGGCCACTAGCACGTAGTAGGCCAGTAGGCCCCTCCAGGGGCCCCACGGCTCGCAGAGCCTCCTGACCTCCCTCGGCGGGGGGAGGGTGGGTGAGCCCGTCAGCCTAGCCACCGCCTTCCTGAGGCCTAGGTCGGAGGCGGGCACCACCTCCCACCTCCCGTAGGAGATGATGGCAGTTAGCTCGGCCGTCCACTCCCCCACGCCCCTAATCTCCATGAGCCTCCCCAATATCTCGCGGGTCGGGCGGCTCGACAGCCCCTCGAGGTCCAGCTCCCCCTCGACTACCATCCTGGCCGCGTTCGCAATGCACGAAGACTTGGCCCGGCTCAGCTTACACTCCCTGAGGGCGCCCTGGCCCGCTGCCAGCACCTCGCGCGGGGAGGGGAGGGACCTGAATACGGCGCCCCCCGCCTCCACGGAGGCCCCGAGGCGCTGGGCTAGGCTGGAGAGCATGGAGTAGGCGGCCCTGAGGGAGACCTGCTGGAAGGCGATCGAGGTCACTAGGCCCTCCCACGGGTCCGGGGCCAGCCACGGCTTGAGCCCCCTGAGCCCCCTCACCAGCCTCCTGAGCCCGGGGTCCGCCTCAGCGCTCCGATAGGCCCCCTCTAGGCTCAGCCTAGCGCATATGAGGCGCTCGATTCGGCGGGCGGCCTCGTCCACGAGGCGGCTGCCTAGGGCGGCTGGCGCGTAGAGGAGGGCGCTGGGCTCCTCCACACTGCCGCTGAGCCTCAGCCTAACTGGGACCGGCTCGCCATCGATTTGGAGGCACCGGCGCAGCTCCTCGCCAGAGGCTTCGAGTGGAGGAGGGGGAGGGGTGGCCTGCATGGATAGCCTATAGTCGAAGGGGGGCTCTACGCTGAGCTCCACCGCCCTCCACGCGCCGCGGGGCGGGCCGCTAGGGTCGCGCATTGAGGGGCCCTTGACAGCTCGGGGCTGAGCCGCTCTTAAAGGGGGCCTCCAGCGGGCCCGCCGAGGCTACTCGAGGAGCGGGTGGACCTCTACGGCAGAGACCCCCACGCTCCTCCCGGCCCTCATGATCTTCTTCTTACACTTCTTCATTACTATTGAAGTGTAGTTCTTCGGGACGTAGATGGCGGCAGTCCCGTCCTCCCTGACCTCCACCCGGCACTCTGGAGAGAAGCGGCGGACGACCTCCTCGACGACCCTCCTGGCGGCCTCGGAGCCCCTGGCGGCCCTCTTCACTGGGACGACGAAGGTCCTCTCGCCGAACACGTACAGCTCGTACTCCGGCTCCTCAGTGAGGAAGTCCCTGACCACGACCACTGGCCTAGCTAGGTCCGCCTCCTTAAGGCCGTGGGGGACCTTGACGACGGTCTCTAGGGCGTACACCTTACTGACCTCGCCGTTCTTAATGAAGACTACCGTATCCACCACCGAGGGTATCATGCCCAGCTCCACCCTCCCCACGAAGCGCTGTATGGCGTCTATGGGCGTCGTGGCGTGCACCACCCCGACCATCCCCACGCCAGCTAGCCTAAGGTCTGCGAAGAGCTTGAAGTCCTCCGTGTCCCTCATCTCGTCGAAGATTGTGTAGTCGGGGCGGCTGAGGAGGAGGATGTCGTGTATCTCCTCCGAGGTGGCCCTCGACTTGGAGTACTGGGTGGCCTCGGGGGGCAGCTGGAGGTCCCTGGGGGCCTCTATCGTCTTCACCACCTTCCCCTTCCTTAAGTAGAACTCGGCCAGGGCCTGGGCGAACGTAGTCTTCCCCATCCCGGGCGCGCCGGCTATCAGGATGCCCTCCGCCTGGGCCTCTAGGCGGTCGACGAGCTTCTTGGGGAGGGCGTAGTCCTCCAGGCTCAGCTTTACTATCGGCCTGACCGCAGTAACCTCCAGGCCGTCGGAGAGCGGGGGCCTGGTCACGACTATTCGGTAGGGCCCGAGCTGAATTATCGTCGAGCCCTCCCGCTCCACCTCCACGAAGCCGTCCTCGAAGGTCCTGGCCCTCTCCACGACCTCCTCGACGAGGGCCTCGAGCTCCGGGCGGGTCGCGGCCTCCCTCCTCACCTCCTCAAAGACCCACCTGCCCGGGGCCCCCCTCTTCACCTTGGGGGGCACGCCCTCCTTGAGGTGGACGGACATTACGTCCGGGGCCTTGAAGAACTCCTCCAGCGTGAGCCTGCCCCTGGGGGGCTCGTAGAGCACCTCGACGCCCAGGGCCTCGGCGGACTTAGCCATCACGTAGTCGCAGGTGACGAGGGTCGCGCCGAGGGAGAGGGACGCCTCGCGCAGCCTAGCGCCGAGCTCGCCCGGCCCCCAGGCCCCCTCCTCGCCGACGAGCCCCACCCTCACCCCCAGCTTGGAGGCCGCCTCCCTAGCGCGCTTGACCTCCTCCAGCCCCTTGAAGTCCCCGAACGAGGCCCTGCGCTCGAGCTCACTGACCACAGCCCTATGTAGGAGAACCTCTCCACTAACCCTGCCCTCCTCAATCAGCCTGGTGAGGGCGCCAGACCTAATGGCTGAGACGTCGGGTATGTACCTGCGCATGAGCCTTAGGCAGGCCTTAGAGCTCGGCTAAGGCGGAAGTATAAAAAGGTTTTTCTTCGCGCTTGGCCGCGACGCCCCCTCAGCGGGACCTCCTCAGCTCCTGCTCCAGCCTCCACCGGGCCTCTACGTCTATCAGGAGGGCCAGGGTCGCGTCGACCAGCGCCCTGGCGACGTCCACCTTGTGCCTAAGCCCCGGCACGAGGGCCTCGGGGTAGTCTAGCCTGGACAGGCCCTCTAGGACCTCCTCCATCGCCTTGAAGAGCCTCCACGCGCCCTCGAAGTCCCCCTCCCTCACCCTCTCGAGCACCAGCCTCCTGAGCTCCCCGACCGCGTCCCCCAGCCCCTGTAGGTAGGGGACCGGGGGGATCTCGAGCTCCTCGTAGCCCTTTACCTCCCCTCCCTCGACTATGCTCAGGACCAGCACCGCCTCGGCGTACTCGCTCAGCGCCCCGTAGACCAGGCCTGAGTGGTAGAGCTCGGGGTAGCTGGCCAGCTTGCCATTGAGGGACCTCACGAGGGACCTTAGCTCAGAGGCCCTGGCCCTGGCCTCCTCGAGGCCCGCCGACTTAATGCAGTGTATCACGTGCCTAGACAGCCTCGCGACCTCCCTAGTGGCCCTGAGGGCCTCCTCCCTCACTAAGTTCCTCTCGTCGAGGTAGGATGCCGCCCTCTCGAGGGCGGAGCTGAGGCCCCTGCACATCGACAGACGCCAGTCCCTAGCGCCCAGCGGCACTTAAGCCTTCGTAGGGGGCCTAGGCCCACCTCCTCGCCCTCTCCCTGAGCCAGTACCACAGCTCCCTAAACCTGCCCTCTAGGAGGTCCCTCCCGTAGCCTAGGTAGCACCTGCGCCCGTCCTCGTGCTTTACGAACCAGTACTTCCCGGACTCGCTATAGCGTAGGCTACCCCAGTCGTAGCATAGGGGGCACGGTAGGTTGACGTTGAAGGGCGTGGACTCCAGGCGCTTAGACCTCTTAGCCAAGCCCTCCTCCCAAGGCGCTGGCCCGTGGCTCAGGGGGGCTTGCCGGGCCACTCAGTTAAGCGTAGCGCCCGGGCGGGCGCTCGTCGAGGCCAGGCTTATAGCGCCGGGGCCAGCGCCTCCGTAGCCCGCGGGGTGGGCGGAGTGAGCGTGCTCGGGGTGGACCTGGCCGGCGTGGAGACCAGGCCCACGGGGCTCTGCGCCCTGAGGGGGACCTGGGCCCGCACCTGGACCGTGCGGAGGGACGAGGAGGTGGTGGAGGCCGCTAGGCGCTGGAGGGCCGAGCTCGTGGCCATAGACGCCCCGCTGAGCCTCCCGAGGGGGAGGAGGAGCCTAGAGGAGCGCAGCCCCCACCACCTGAGGGCCTGCGACAGGGCCCTGCTGGAGCGAGGGATAAGGTTCTTCCCAGTCACGCTGGGGCCCATGAGGGCCCTCACGGCCAGGGGGATGAGGCTGAGGGAGGGGCTGGAGAGGGAGGGGTTCGAGGTCATCGAGGTCTACCCCGGGGGCGCCCAGGACGTCCTGGGGATCCCTAGGAAGGGGGCGGGCAGGGTGGCGCTGCTCGAGGGCCTGAGGGGGCTGGGCCTGGAGGGGCTCGGCCCTGGGGCGAGCGACCACGAGCTCGACGCGGCCACCGCCGCGCTCGTCGGGGCCCTCTTCCTAGCCGGCCTCTGCGAGGGCCTGGGGGAGCCGGGAGAGGGGGTCATAGTCATGCCGAAGGCGGGGCTCACGCGGGAGGTGGTGAGGGGGGCCCTCCTATCCATAGGGAGGCGCTCTGCCTAGGAGGCTGGGCAGGCCTATATAGTCCTCCGCCTCGACGCTACGCGGAGGGAGATGGGGGTACCCGTCGGCGTCTCAGTCCGAGCCAGGAGGGCGCCAACCGCCACCCTACTCATAGTCGTGGCTAACGCCCTAGCGTACGCAGCGACCTCCTTTAGGAATGCCTTCCTTCAGGTCGAGGACTACTGGGTGAGGGCGGGGGGATTCGCCCCCGTGCTGGCCGCCTCCCCCGACCAGTGGCACAGGGTGCTAACGTCGATGTTCCTCCACGCCGACCTGTTCCACGTACTCTTCAACATGTACACGCTCTACCTCCTCGGCAGGGCGGTGGAGGGCGCCCTGGGGAGGGCGAGGTTCCTGGCCCTCTACGTGGCCTCGGGCGCGGCCGCAGCCGTGTTCCACACTGCCTTCAGCTTCCTCGGGGGGCCCGCGGCCTACTCAATCCCAGCCATAGGGGCCTCGGGGGCCATAAGCGGGGTGCTTGGGGCGTTCCTGCTCCTCTTCCCGGGCGCGTCGCTGTTCGTAGGCTGGGTCTTCCCCTTCCCAGTGTTCCTCAGGGTTAGGGCCGCCCACTACTTGATCTTCTGGTTCGCCACTCAAGTGATCTACGGCTACGCTAGGCTGGGCGGAGGGGTGGCGGTCTTCGCCCACGCGGGGGGCTTCGTGGCCGGGATGGCCCTACTCCCCCTCGTCGCCAGCGGGAGGCGGCTGGCTCGGCTCAGGGCCGAGCCGGGCTCGCTACTAAGCTACCTATTCTTCAGGCCGGCCAGGGCGGAGGGCCTGGGGGCGGCCAAGGCGGTAGTGGCGGCCCTCGTAGCCTCCCTCCTGGCCGGCGCCGCCTACGCGTCAGCCGGGCCCCCCGCCCTGGGCGAGGTGAGGGTGCCGACCGTGCGCTACGCACTCAACGGGGTGCACTACGTAGACTACGCGAGCTTTGAGCTAAAGGACTTCGAGGGCCAGCTGGCCAACGTCCCGCTGGACGCCACGAGGGTGTTGCTGACTAGGCTCTACGCCGCTGGGCTGCTCTACGACGAGGCTAGGGCGGGCGAGAGCAGGCTCATAAGCAACTGGACGACGGAGCTCCTAGTGAGGGTTAGGGGGCGCGCGATCCGGGTGGGGCTGACGGTGCTGCACTTCAGTGGGAGCTACGATAGCGAGGGGTTCTTGAGGAGGGGGGAGGGGTCGCTCCTAACGCAGGTGGTCTACGTAGACGCCCTCGGCAGGGTCTCCCTAAGCCCTGCGAGCTACGACTTCGAGCTGGACTCTAAGACGGTGGACCTAGCCCACCTAACTCAGCTCACCGGCCTACTGTCGCTAATTGCCGCCGCCGCCTCGCTGGCCGCGGTCGTGATGAAGGATAGGGAGCTGGCCGTCGTGAGTAGGGAGGAGGGCTGGCCCCTGCCCCTCGCGCTCTAGCCGCCTAGGGGCTGCTCAAGGGGCGCTCGAGCGGGCCCTCCGCCTCGCGCCCCCTGAGCAGCTCCTCCTCGAGCTCAGCCTGGACTAAGTCCTCAAAGAGGTGTATCTTGAGGGGCACGGCGAACCTTATCCCAGAGGGCGGCGAGACCAGCAGCGCCTCCCCCCTGTCGAGGGACTTTATCTCCTGGGCGCTCCTCTCTAAGAACGGGCTGTAGTGGATCACCTTAGAGTAGTCTGGCTTGGTGGGGAGGGGGAGGATCACCTTCGTTAGCTGCTGCCTGACGATGGGCTCGTCCAGCTCCCCGGGCATTTGGGTGATGCAGCAGAGCCCGACGCGGTACTTGCGCCCCCTCTTGCTTATGGCGGAGAACACGTTGTCCCTCCTCAGCCCCTCGGCCTCGAGGGACGACTTAGACAGGTAGCGGTGCGCCTCCTCGACTAGGATGAGGACGGTGGGCAGCCTGGACCACTCGCTCGGGGAGCTCTTCTTCATGGACTCGTAGTAAGAGAATATCCTCCTGGCCAGGACGACGCTCAGGAGCTTCTCCTGCGCCTCCGTGGCGGAGGGCACGTCGACGAGGACCACCTTGCCGGCGGAGACGGCGCTCAGGACGGCCCTGAGCAGGTCGGTGAAGCAGGAGGGCTTGAAGATCCTCCCGTCCCCCAGCATGTGCTCCAGCTTCCTCTTCGTCACCGATATCGTCACCCTCTGGACCTTGTGCCTCAGGCCATCGTAGAGCCAGTCCTCGTCCAGCTCCATTAGCTTGTGGAGCCAGCTGCCGCGGTAGGTGTTGAAGGCTAGCCACAGCAGGGACTCCTGGGCGGGGCTGAAGTCGCCGGTCTGGCAGAAGTCCTCTGGGTGGAGGCTGCTCCACGGGACCTCCAGGGGGTGGGCGGGGATGCTGTGCGTAAGCGAGCGGCCGTCGTACTTAAACTTGAAGTCTAGGCGGCATAC
>JAWAOK010000009.1:0-30004 GCA_038894875.1 Candidatus Nezhaarchaeales archaeon | reverse complement strand
GTGTATTGAGGAGGAGGGGGCTTAATTAAAGAGGGGGGCCCGAGGTGGCATATTACTGAGGAAATACCGCCCTTTGTACAAAAATTTAATAGGCGTTGAGGGGGCTTAAAGTTGGTGGTCCAGTGCCCCCCAAGAGCGAGCTTAAGGTGATCAGCGTCCACCTCCCAGAGCCCTACCTCGATGGGCTGAATGAGCTCGTCAGCCTCAAGCTGTACCCAAGCCGAAGTGAGGCCATAAGGGTGGCCATCAGGGACCTCCTTAGGAAGGAGCTTTGGGAGAGGTCCCCCAAGCTCTCCTTAGCCAAGGAGGCCAGCGCGGACCTAGGGCGCCGGGGCCGCAAGGCTTATGCCGGGCTGGCCAGGCCCACCGGCCGGCGATGAGAGTCCTCTACTGGGCTGGCTGTACGCTCAGGCGCAGGCTCCCTAGCGTAGTGGAGGAGCACGTCGAGCTCCTCTCGGCACTCGGTGTCGAGGTCGTAAGGCTGGGGAGGGAGGGGTGCTGCGGAGACGTCCTCTACTTGGCTGGGCTGAGGGAGGAGTTCGCGAAGAACGCCTCCAGGGTGGCTGAGGGGCTTAGGGGGCTGGGCGCGGACGCCGTCGTGACCGGCTGCGCGGGGTGCTACCACGCCTTTAAGCTATATGCTGAGGCGGGGCTCGACGTCCCGCAAGTCCTCCACTTAGCGCACGTGGCCGCCGACCTCATGCCCACGCTAAGCGGGGGGGAGAGGGTGGCCTACCACGACCCCTGTAAGCTGGGCAGGCTTAGCGGGGTGTTTGAGGAGCCTAGGAGGGCCATCTCAAAGGTGGCCTCGCTAGTGGAGCCGTTAACGGCGGGGAGGGGGGCCGCTTGCTGCGGCGGCGGGGGGCTCTGGCTCCTGGAGCCCGAGCTCTCCTTGGCCATGGCGGAGGTCAGGCTGGCTAGGGACGTGGAGCCGCTGAGGCCGGCGAAGCTAGTGACGGCCTGCCCAGTCTGCCTACTGAACCTCAGCATAGCCTCGTCTAGGAGGCAGGGGGCGGCGGGCGCGTGGGTGGAGGTCGTAGACCTAGGCAGCTACCTCCTGGCTAGGCTGAGGGGAGGGGGTTGAGCTTCGAGGACTACTTCGCAAAGCTGGCCAGGGTGGCTCAGGAGGAGGAGCATAGGGAGGCCATAGCGAGGGCGGTCGAGAGGTACCTAGAGCGTAGGCTCGCGTCCATGGCCAAGCTGAGGGTGGAGGAGTGGGCTAAGCAGCTGCGCGAGGTTAGGAGGGGCTACCTGGACAAGCTGGAGGAGCTAGTGAAGGAGGCGGCCGAGGCCATGGAGGAGCAGGGGATGGAGGTCCGCGAGGCGGCTACGGCTAGCGAGGCGCGCGAGCTCGTCTACGAGGCGCTCGGCGGCGAGAGGCTATTGGTAAAGGTGAAGAGCCTGACGAGCGAGGAGATAGGGCTCAACGAGTACCTTGAGGAGAGGGGGGTGGAGGTGTGGGAGACCGACGTGGGGGCGATACTCCTCCAGCTACTTAAGTGGAGGCCCTCCCACCCGACGGGGGTCTCGATTACCGTCCCTAGGCGGCTGGCCGCCGAGGCGCTCTCTAAGCTGGCTGGGCGCGAGCTACCGGCCAGCCCTCCAGCGCTAGTGAGCTTCGTAAGGGAGTTCGTCAGGGAGAAGGTCGCGAGGGCCAAGGTGGGGCTCACTGGGGCGAACGCGATAGCGGCCGACGTCGGCCTGATCTACGTCCTGACTAACGAGGCCAACGACAGGCTGGTCACGACGCTGCCGGACAAGCTCATAGTCCTAGCCGGCATTGAGAAGGTGGTGCCCGATAGGTGGGTGTGCGAGCTCTACGCGAAGGTGATACCGGTATACGCGACCGGAGGGGGGTACGTGACCTTCATGAGCACCATAGGCCTGAGCAAGTCCAGCGACATTGAGCGGGTGGTAGTGGCCCCGGCCTCCGGGCCCAGGGAGGTGTGCGTGATACTCCTGGACAACGGGAGGAGGGAGATGCTGAGGGACCCGGTCTTCAGGGACGCCCTGGTGTGCATCAAGTGCGGGGGGTGCCTTTACTTCTGCCCAGTGTGGAACGTGGCGGCGGGCTTCTTCAGCGGAGGGGGGCCGTACATGGGCGGCTTCGGGGCTCCGTGGACCCTGCACACGAGGGGCCTCGAGGAGGCCTCCCTCCAGGCCTACGCTTGCACGCTCTGCGGCCGCTGCAGGGAGGTGTGCCCCATGGAGGTCGACGTCCCGAGGATGGTGCTGAAGATTAGGGAGGTCGCCGCCTCCAGGGGGCTCATGCCGATTAGGCTGAGGGAGGCGGCGAGGCGCATAGCTGAGGGGGGCGAGCCCTTCTAGGCCATTAGTGAGGTGGCGGGGGCTTGATTGAGGTCGAGGGGGAGGGGGTCCAGGTGGTGGACTTCCACGTCCACCCTCCCGACGCGCTTGAGTACGGCCACCGCTACCCAGCATCCTTCAGCCAAGGCCTCGTCGGGGAGCTCCTGTCACGCATGGACGAGGCTGGCGTCGACCTAGCAGTCATGTATGCAGTTGAGCTCGACCCGGAGGGGTACGAGGGGTTCATGGAGGGGTGGGACCCCTACAGCAGGAGCATGGCCAGGCTCATACTTAGGACGGTGAACACGCCGTGCGACGAGGTGGCTGAGTACGTGAGGCTGGGCCTGGGGCGCATCGTGGGGTTCGGCTCAGTCAACCCGCACTTGAGCGAGGAGGAGCTCGAGGCGAGGGTGGGGAGGCTCAAGGACGAGGGCTTCCGAGGGCTAAAGCTGCTCCCCACCATTCAATTCTTTAACCCGGCTGACGAGAGGTTCGACGCCATATTTAGGGCCGCTGAGCGCGAGGGGCTCGTAGTCGTCATCCACAGCGGCTGCGACCCCGGCCCTTGGGAGGACCCGAGGCTCTCTGAGAACGCGCGCCCCAAGTTCATTGGGGAGGTGGCGGCCCGCCACCCGTCGCTCAAAATAGTGATGGCGCACATGGGCAGCTACAGCGCCCTAGAGCCCGGGCTGTGGTTCGAGGAGGCCATGGAGGTGGCGAGGAGGTGGCCTAACGTGTACGTGGACACCGCCGCAGTCTTTAGCGAGAGGCTGCTGAAGGAGGCCGTGAGGCGAGTGGGCGAGGGGCGGGTGCTCTTCGGCTCCGACTACCCAGCCATAGGGGGCTTTTGCGACAGGGGCAGGGGGATGGCGAATTGCGTCAGGTGGGTGGCGTCGATCGACCTGCCCCTAGACGTTAAGAAGAAGATACTTGGGGAGAACGCGCTCAAGTTGCTCAAGCCTTGAGGCGGCCGCCTCGACGCGCTGCGGCGGACCTGTAGTAGCGCCCCGCGGGGCGGCGAGGATGGCGGGGGTGGGCCGTAGGCAAAGGGCGGAGAGGGACGAGGTGCTGAGGAGGGTAGCGGAGGAGGCGAGGGCCCGCCTGGGGGTTAACGTAGACGTAAACGCGCTAATAAGGGCTGCCGAGAGGCTTGGGGTTAGGGCTGCGGAGCCCCACTGTAGGAACTTCGTCGCCGCCTTCCTACGAGTCTGGCACGGAGTGAGCCTCTCGAAGGTGGACGAGGTCGCTGCCAGCCCAGGGGGGAGGCTGAGGTGGGAGGTGAGGCTTAGGGAGCTCCTCAGGAAGTAGGGGGCTGGGGGAGCCAGAGCTCGCAGAACCACTTGACTAGCTCCTCCACGGCCTCTGCGTAGAGCCTTAGCTTATGGCCGGCCCCCTTGACGATCCTCAACCTCTTGGGCCCCCTGGCTAGCCTGTAGAGCTCCTCCGCCTGACTCGGGGGAATTAGCTCGTCGGCCTCCCCGTGGAGGATCAGGACGGGGCAGGCCACAGAGGATATTAGGCTCAGCGGGTTCAGGGCCTCGAAGTCCCTCTTGAGCTTTAGGGCCGCCCCGGGCCTGTCGACGCCCCTCAGGCTCCCGCTCCTCCTAGCCATGGCCACCGTCTCCTCGGCCCTCTCTAGGGTGATCTTGGAGGTGTCGGCTGGGGTGGCGCAGAGGGCCAGCGCCTTGACCCTGGGGTCCCTGGAGGCCACGTAGAGGGCCGCGAGGGCCCCGCCGCTGAAGCCAGCGACGCCGAGCCTGGACCTGTCCACCGACTCGTGGTTGTATAGGAAGTCTATGGCTGCCTCTAGGTCGGCCGGCCAGGCGAGCAGGTCGAACTCCCCTCCGCTAAGCCCCACGCCCCTGAAGTTGAAGTGGAGGGCCGCCACCCCCCTCCTGCAGAAGGCCTCGGCCACGTCGGCGTAGCCCCTGTCGCCCGGCTCGCGCGGGGAGACGGGGATGCCGTGGCATAGGCAGACTGTCGGGAACCTCCCCTCGCCCGGGAGGAAGAGGTGGCCCCTGAGCTCAGTCTCGTCGAAGCTCCTAAAGGACGCGCTCACTACCTTCAATGGGGCCCCCAAGTGAGGGGTGGTGAGTGGCAGATAACCATTTGCCCGCCACCGCCCGGGTGGCCGATGGGCGGTCCTCCACTAGGTAATGGAGAGGAAGTCCTCTATGAAGCTGCGCACGGCCTCGGCCGGCTCAATCACCCCAAGGTGGCCCTCGAGGAGGGCGTCGGCGTCGACGCTCAGCAGCTTCTCCATGGACCTCCTCCAGTCCTCGAGGCTCGACCCCCACTCCTGGCTGAAGGGGCCGTGGACGTCCTGGGCGAAGAGGAGCCTCCTCCCCTCGACGTCTACGTAGGCGGAGACGCTGCCCGGGGTGTGGCCGGGGGTGTGGAGGACTACTACCCTGAGGCCGCCGACCTCGATCTCCTCCTCCGGCTTAGTGAGCTTAACGTCCACTGGGCAGGGCTCGTACTCAACGCCGTATATGTCGAGGGCGAGGCGCTTGGCGTCGCCAGTCTCAATAGCTGGCGCGTCCAGCTCGTGGGCCACTACTAAGGCGCCCTGGTTGCGCCTAAACTTAGACATGGCCCCCACGTGATCTACGTGAGCGTGCGTAGCGAGGGCCTTCCTTAGCTTAGAGGAGTCGACGCCGGCCTCTAGTAGATTGTCCAGAATGGATGAGTAGCTCGGCCCCAGCCCAGAGTCTACCAAGAGTGCCTCGTCCCCCGCGCAGACGACGTAGACGCAGCAGTCGTAGATCGAAGTTAGCCCGGGCCCTCCGACCATGTAGACCCCGGGCCAGACGAGCCTAAACAAGGGAGCCGCCGCCGACGGGGTGGGATATGACCACTACGTCGCCGTGGTTGAGCTCGTCCTCTGGGCCCGCGGACCTGCCGTTCACTAGGACTAGGGCTCCTTCCGCCTGCCTCCTAAGCTCCTCCCCGTACTTCTGGTGCAGGAGGTCGATGAGGTCCCTCAGCCTCGCCCCCTCACGGAGCCTAAACTTCTCCTCGCGCCTGCCGGTCAGAATGGAGAAAGACGTGAGGTACTTTACGGTGACTAACATCAGCGCACCCTTATCGCTAGGGGCCTCCTGGCCCTAGCCCCCGCGCAGGTGCTACACAAGCCCCTGACGAGCTCGAAGTCGTCGCGGCAGACGACCCTGCCGCACAGCCTGCACTTGTACACCCTCACTCCAGTGGTGGAGAGCTCGATCCTCTTGCCGCAGAGCTTACAGTACGGCATTCCCTCGCCCTACTGGGGGCGCTGGCCCTTTATTCTTATCGCCACCAGCCCCCGCTTCTCTAGGTCCTCGGCTACGTCGGCCAGGCCCAGCTCGACCAGCACCTCCTTATAGGGGAGGCCCGTCTCGCGCTCCCAGCCGCGCAGGTCGTAGTACTCGTCCAGCATCGCGTCCAGCACCTCCTTACTAAAGACCGCGCCCTTAGATGGGCCGCTGGGCACTGGCTGAGTCAGGAAGCGCTTGGGCAGCGTGTCGTGCTCCCGGCGCACGCCAAACCTCACGTTGATGGCCCTCTCAAGGTTAATTATACGCTGCCCGGCCTTCATTAGGCTGTCGTAAGTGAAGTTCAGGCCCGTCGCGGCCGACAGCCACTCGTGGTACTTTATCGAGTACACGGGCCCCTTGCGCTTCAAGTGCTTCGCCAAGAGCTCTGGGACGGGGTACTCGGCGTAGAACGAGGCGTGCATGAACCTGCAGGTACCCATGGAGTCAGTGACGGCGGCCATGTTCTCGTGGAAGAAGACCAGCCTCACTTTGCCTCCGTACTTGCCCAGCTCCCCGGCCTCCCTGCTCCCGAAGAGCTCCTCGGCCACGCCGGGCGGGTACTTGAGCATCTCGAAGACTGGGTGGGCCCTCAAGTGGTCGGAGCCTCGGCTGGCGACGGCGAAGCCGAAGCCGAAGCCCTTCGCCACCCTCGGGTCGGTGCCTATCGTGCCGAGCCCCTTAATTGTAGTTATGTAGTTCTCAGCGCCCCTCCCAATGCGCTTGGCGGCCAGCTCCTCGCCCAGCCCACCGACCTCGCCGAGCCAGCCCTTGCGCATGGCAATGCGGTGGATCATCTCCACCATGGCGTCCGCGTTGCCGAAGTGGAGGTCCAGGCCCTCCATCTCCTCGTGGCTCAGAATGCCCTCCTCGTGGAGCTCCATGAACAGCGCTATGGTGTTCCCGCAGGTGATGCAGTCCACCCCGTAGTCGTTGGCGAGCATGTAGGCGTGGAAGACTGCCTCTAAGTCTCCGACTCCGCACTTGGGGCCGAAGGCAGCCGCCCCCTCGAACTCTATGTTGCCCTTAGTCCCAGCGTACTTCCCAGAGGTGATCCTGCCGAACCTCTTGCACCTATTGGGGCAGGAGAGGCAGGCCCTCCCGGCCGGGATCGGGGCGGGCCTAGTCGAGAACCTGTCTCTAAAGGCCTCGCCGCCGACCTCGTCCGCCAGCTCGAACACGGTCTCCCTGAAGTTGCGAGTGGGCAGCCAGCCCTGGGCGTTGCCCAGCCCCATTACCACTAGCGTCCCCTGGGAGGCGTGCTCCTGAGTCTGGAAGCCGGGGTCGTTGAGGACCGCCTGCCACGCCTCCCGCACGACTTCAGCGTAGCGCTTGGGGTCGGCGACCGTGAGCCCCCCGGTGCCAGTGACGGCTATCGCCTTGAGGTTCTTCGAGGCCATCACCGTCCCCATGCCCGTCCTGCCGGCGGCGTCCCAGTAGTCGAAGATGACGGACCCGTAGAGGACCCCGTTCTCGGCTGCCGGGCCTACCGCGGCCACCTTAGTGTCGTAGCCCCTATGGTCCCGCTGGAGGATGCTGGTGGTCTCATAGGTGCCCTTGCCCCACAGGTGGCTGGCGTCCCTTATCTCCACTAAGTCGTCCTCTATGTATATGTACACGGGCTTGGGCGCCTTCCCGGTAATTATGATGCCGTCGTAGCCAGCGTACTTGAGCTCGGCGCCCCAGTGCGCACCGGCGTTGGAGTTCCCGTAGATCCCAGTGAGGGGGGACCTAGCGGCTACGTTCACCCTACCCGTGGTCGGGCCGAGCAGGCCGGTGATGGGGCCAGTGGAGAAGCAGAGCACGTTGTCCGCGCTGAGGGGGTCGACCTCAGGCGGGACGTGGTCAAAGATTACCTTAGCGTCCCTACCCCGCCCGCCTATGAAGAGCTCGCAGACCTCCTTTGACAGCGGCACCTTCTTGACTAAGTTGTTAGTTAGGTCGATGCGCAGCAGCTGGCCAGCGTAGCCGCCGAGCTTGACCACTCCCCTCACCCCCTCCCCGGCTTCACGAACCTAGCGGCCTCCAGCATCGTCCTAGCCTCCTCACTCGCGACCTTGGACCTCTTCTCACGCCTGACCTCCTCCTCCTCTACGTAGTCTATGGCCTTAGTGAAGCACCACTTCACGCACTCCGGGTCGCCGCCGCAGAGGTCGCACTTGTAGCAGACCCCCTTCTCTGAGTCGTAGTTTATGGCGCCGAAGGGGCAGATGAGCATGCACGACCTGCAGCCTATGCAAGCGTCCACGTTAATGACCACGGCCCCCGTCCCCTTGTCCCTATACATGGCCAAGGGCGAGGGGCACACGAGCATGCAGGGGGCGTTGGCGCACTGCATGCACCCCACGGGGACGTCCACCCCCTCCTCGTCGATCCTCACCACCCTTATCCTGGACCTAGATGGCGAGAAGACGCCGTCGTTAAAGAAGCTGCAGGCCAGCTCGCAAGCCCTGCAGCCTGTGCACTTTTCAGGGTAAAATACTAACTTCCTCAAAGCGCCCGCCTTGCGTATAGAGCTTAGTGGAGACGCTATATATAGTTTAATTGGCCTCTATTGCCGATTTAGGGGCCCTAGACGCGGGCACTTCGCACAAAGCTTTAATAGAGACGCAGAGCTACTCGGCTGACGCCTTGGCCTCTAGGCGCTCGACCTCGCCGCCCGTAGTTAAGGGGGGGCGGCTGAGGCAGCTGTGGCTGTCCTTCCCCATGCTGATTGTGCCCAGCCTCCGCAAGCTAGCCCAGCTCGCGGACCACTATAGGTCCCTGCTCTCCGCCATAGCGAGGGCGGGGCTCTCAGTGCCGCTCTCGTCAGCAGTGTTGAGGAGGAGGCGCGACTTGGGCCTGCCTGAGGTCGCCTTCGGTGCTGAGGAGGCGAGGGAGTTGGTGGAGGCCCTGAGCACGAGAGGGGGCGAGGGATCTAAGTGAGGGGCTACGCCCTCTTCGCCGGCTGCCTCATCTACGCGAGGGTCCCGCACATAGAGGACGTGTCGATGAGGGTGCTCTCCAGGCTGGGCGTCAGGGTGGAGAGGTTGAGCGGCTTCACGTGCTGCCCGGAGCCGACGCTCAGTAGGCTCTTCGGCCGGAGGCTCTGGTACGCCCTCGCGGCCAGGAACCTGGCCGTGGCTGAGGGGGCGGGGCTCGACGTCCTCACGCTATGCAACGGCTGCAACTACACCCTGCTCAAGGTGTCGGAGGAGCTCAGGAGGGACCCAGAGCTTAGGGAGAGGGTCAACGAGGACCTGAGGCTAGTGGGCAGGCAGTACGGCGGCCGAGTGGAGGTGAAGAGCGTCCTGAGGGTCCTATATGAGGAGGTGGGGGAGGAGGGACTTAGGAGGGCCGCCGTCAGGCCCCTCGAGGGGCTGAGGGTGGCCGTCCACCACGGCTGCCACATATACGACGAGCTAAGTCTCTACGACGACGTGGCCAGGCCGAGGGCGTTCAAGTCGCTACTTTCGGCCGTGGGCTGCGAGGTAGTGGACTACGACCTAGAGGGGCTCTGCTGCGGCGCCTTCATCAGGCCAGTTGACGAAGGGCTCTCTACGATGCTAGTGAGGGAGAAGGTCGAGGGGGCCAAGCGCGCGGGGGCGGACTGCATAGCCGTCACGTGCCCCAGCTGCCTCATTCAGCTGGACGCCACCCAGGCCGTGCTCTCAAGGAGGCTGGGCGCGGAGCTGAGGGTCCCGGTGCTCTACCTGACCCAGGTAGTGGGGCTGAGCATGGGGATGGAGGACGTGGGGCTTAGGTACCACTCAGTGCCAGTCCTGAAGAAGGCTTAAGCCCCCTCGCGAGGCGTAGAGCTCGGCGGCTCGAATGAGGATAGAGGACGTAAAGGTGGTGGCGCAAATAGGCGCGGGGAGGATGGGGAGCGGCATAGCTGAAGTGGTCTCTAGGGCCGGCTTCCAGGTAATGTTGATGGACATAAGCGAGGAGGCCCTCAAGTTCTCGCTCAGCCTCATTAGGAGCAGCATGGGGAGGCTCGTGGCCAAGGGTAAGATCACGGAGAGGGACGTGGAGGAGGCGCTGTCGAGGATAAGGACGACGACCAGCCTGAAGGAGGCCGGCGAGGAGGCGGACATAGTGATTGAGGCCATCCCCGAGGACGTCGACCTCAAGAAGAGGGTGTTTAGGGACCTGGACTCCGTCTGCCCCGAGCGCACAGTGTTTGCCTCAAACACCTCGTCGATCATGATAACGGACTTAGCCTCGGCCACTAATCGCCCGGACCGCTTCGTGGGGCTCCACTTCTTCAACCCAGTCCCCATAATGAGGGGGGTGGAGGTAGTCAGGGGCGCGCTGACGTCCAAGGAGACCATAGAGTTGGCTGTGGAGTTCTGCAAGAAGATAGGGAAGGTGCCCATAGTCGTCAACGACGGGCCGGGCTTCTTCACCTCTAGGTGGTTCGCCGCTTGGGCGGGGGAGGCGTTCAGGCTCTTCGAGATGGGGATCGCCGGCATTAAGGAGATAGACCAAATGGCTAAGCTGTGCTTCAACATGCCCATGGGGCCCTTCGAGCTGCACGACATGGCTGGGATAGACGTCCAGCTCCACGTAATGGAGTACCTCTTCAAGGAGACGGGCGACCCGCGTTACGCGCCCCCCCTCATACTGAAGAAGCTAGTGCAGGCGGGGTACTACGGCGACAAGAGGTACAACCCGAAGAGCAAGGGGGGCTTCTACGACTACTTCGGCATACCCAAGGACTAGCCCCTTTTTTCTCCCAAGGCCTAGGTGCGCCAATTGGGCCGCAGGGTTGGGCTAGTCCACGTTAAGACCGGGGACGGGCCGGGGAAGACCACCTCCGCCTTCGGCCTGGCCCTGAGGGCCGCCGGCAGGGGGCTGAGGGTGCTTATCGTCCAGTTCATGAAGAGGGGCGACTACGGGGAGGTGGTGGCCATTAAGCACGTGCCGGGGGTCGAGGTTAGGCAGTACGGGCGGGAGGGCTTCGTCCACCCGGGGAGGCCTGAGGAGGAGGACGTCGAGCTCGCTAAGAGGGCCCTCGAGGACGCTAGGAGGGCGATCGTGGAGGGGGGCTACGACTTGGTCATCCTCGACGAGGTGAACGTAGCCCTGAGCTTCGGCCTCCTCAAGCTCAGCGAGGTGGTCAAGCTAATTGAGGAGAAGCCGGCGCACGTGGAGCTCGTCCTGACTGGGCGGGGCGCCCCGAGGGAGCTGTACGAGCTGGCCGACTACGTGACTGAGTTCGTAGAGGTCAAGCACCCGTGGCGCAGGGGAGTGGTTGGGAGGGAGGGGGTGGAGTACTGAGGCGGGAGGGCCTTCGATAAGCTTAAAAATGTAGTAAATTTAGGGGCGCTCGGGATTGAGGGATGCCGAACTTCACCACCTTCTTAGACGTAAACGTGCACTACTACGGGCCCAAGCCAGCCCTAATATTCCCGGCTAAGAGGCAAGTGTTCACCTACCGAGACTTGCTGGAGGCCGTCAATAGGGTCTCGAGCTCATTAAAGAGACTGGGGGTCAGTAGGGGGGACCGTGTGTGCGTATACACTGGGAGCAGGCCTGAGACGCTCATTAGCTACTTCTCCGTCTGGAGGATCGGGGCCGTGGCCGTGCCCGCCAACCCAGCGTTTAAGCAGGAGGAGATGCTCCACATCTTAAACGACTCAGAGGCTTCGTGCATTATAACCGTGGAGCAGGCCTACCGGGACGTGGTCTCAAAGATACGGGACAGGGTGCCGAGCCTCAAGCGCTTCGTAGTCCTAGAGGGGAGGATCGACGACGCCCTCTCGTGGCAGGACCTGCTGGAGGGAGGGGAGGCGAAGTTTAGGGCGGAGAACGTCTCGCTGGAGGACCTGTGCCAGATCCAATACACGGCCGGCACGACCGGGTTCCCCAAGGGGGCCATGTTGACCCACGGGAACTGGATGGCGGCCACTGAGGCCGAGCGCTGGGTGCTAGACCTGAGCGACAAGGACGTCTACCTAGGCTTCTACCCCCACTTCCACGTGGGGGTCAGCTGGGGGATAACTGCCGTCAAATACGGGGCCACCTTCGTAATTCAAGAGCGCTTCGAGCTCAATGAGTACCTGAGGCTGGCCAGGGAGTACGAGGCCACGGTCCTCTCGGGGATGCCTCCAGTGCTGCACGCCTTAGTGAACGCTCCCCCCGGCGCTGAAGAGTACCTGAAGACTGCCAAGCGCATTATAACTGGAGGGGCCCCGACCCCTCAGGAGGTCTGGGAGAGGTTCGTTAGGCGCTACCCGCACATAGAGGTGGTCAATGCCTACGGCCTCTCTGAGACCATAGTCGTCGGGGCGGCCCCGGCCGTGCCCTACAGGTTCTCGCACATGTCCAGGGGCTACAGGAGCGTCGGGGCCCCGGTGGGGTACTGCGAGGTGAAGATAGTCGACGAGAACGACCCGTCTAGGGAGCTGCCGCCCGGCGAGATAGGCGAAATAGCGCTCAGAGGGCCCGGGGTGGCTAAGGGGTACTGGAAGAGGCCCAAGGAGACTCAGGAGGCCTTCCTGCCCGACGGCTGGTTCCTCACGGGGGACATGGGCTACTTAGACGAGGACGGCGTGCTATACATAACTGGCAGGAAGAAGGACATGATAATAATGTCTGGCTGGAAGATATACCCAGCTGAAGTAGAGAACGTCCTAGTGAAGCACCCCAAGGTCTCTGAGGCGGCGGTCTTTGCCAAGTACGACGAGGTGCGCGGCGAGGTGCCAGCGGCGGCGGTGGTGCTAAAGCCCGGCGAGAAGGCTACTGAGGAGGAGATAATAGAGTTCTGCAAAGAGAGGCTGGCGAGCTACAAAGTGCCTAGGGTGGTGATCTTCGTCAACGAGCTGCCGAAGATGGCCGGCTGGAAGGTGCTCCACCGAGTGTTGAGGGAGAAGTACGGAGGGTTCCCCAAGGGGAAGTAGGTAGATGAGCCTCCCTGAAGGGCCCCTCAAGGGGGTAACGGTCCTAAGCCTAGAGCAGGCCCTCACCCTCCCCTACGCAACCTACAGGCTAGTGCTGGACGGCGCCACAGTCATTAGGCTGGAGAACCCGCTGATGCCCGACCCCAACAGGTTCGTGGGGCCGAACGTCCTCGGGGAGGAGGGGATGAATGCCTACTTCCTCCCGTACAACGTGGGGAAGAAGTCGATAACGCTGAACCTAGCCGTCGAGGAGGGTAGGGAGCTGCTCAAGAAGATAATTGCCAAGCTTAATGTGGACGTCTTCGCAACTAACCAGCTCCCGCACCGGTACAAGAAGCTGGGCATAGACTACGAGACGCTTAAGCAGGTCAAGCCTGACATCATATGGGTGGGGGTGACGGGCTTCGGCCCTGAGCACGCTGAGCCGGCCTACGACCCCATACTCCAAGCTAGGGCGGGGGTGATGGACCTGACGGGGGACCCCAAGGGGCCCCCGATGATACCTGGCGTGCCGCTGGCGGACTTAGTCGCGGGGGAGCACACCTACGCCGAGATCCTGAAGGCCCTCTACAGGAGGGCGCTGACGGGGGAGGGGTGTCGAGTGGACGTGTCCATGTTCCACGCCACTACATCCTGGCTAATAACGCTCCTGCCCCACTTCGTCTCGTTCGGGCGCCGCTTCACGAGGCGGGGCAATAGGCATGAGTTCTTCGTGCCGGTCGACGTATTCCCCACTAAGGATGGGTATGTATACATAGCCATAGGTAACGACAGGCAGTGGAGGGCCTTGACTGAGCTGGAGCCGTTCAAGGAGCTGGGCGAGGACAGGTACGCCACTAACGAGGGGAGGAGGGCCGACGCGGAGAACTTGCTCAGGAGGATGGCGCAGATCACCGCAAGCCTGTCTAGCGAGGAGCTCCTAAAGATGCTCAGCTCAGCCGGCATCCCCTCGACTAAGATAAGCACGCTAGACGAAGTGGCTAGGGACCCGCTGGTGCAGGGCAGGATGCTGAGGGCAAGGGACGCGAGGACGGGGGTAGAGATCTACATGCCGCCCCCCTCCACCATTAGCGCACAGTCCATAGCCTCTCGACCCCTCCCCTTCCCCCCGAGGCTGGGGGAGCATAACGAGGAGGTGTACTGCGGCGCGCTAGGGATCTCTAAAGAGGAGCTCGAGGACTTGAGGAGGAGGAAGGTCGTTTAGGCCGGGAGCCAGCTCAGCGGCCGGCCCCCTTGGCCTTGCCCTCCGCCAGCTTATTGAAGAAGCTGACGATGTCCTCCAGCCTAGAGCCCACCGGGAAGACCTCGAGCACGCCCATCTCCTTCAGCCTGGGGATGTCCCTGTCCGGTATGACCCCGCCCACGACCACGGGGACCTCGTAGCCCCTCTTCTTAAGGGCCTCCATTAGCTCCTTAGTAGCCTCCATGTGTACCCCCGAGAGTATGCTCAGCCCGACGACGTCGGCCCCCTCACGGACGGCAGCGTCCGCTATCTCCTCGACGCTCTTGTGCCTCCCGGTGTAGACTACGTCAAACCCGGCCTCGCGCAAGGCAGTCGCGACCACCTTGGCCCCTCTGTCGTGGCCGTCCAGGCCTGGCTTCCCAATCAATACCTTGAGCTTGCCCAAGCCCGACGCCTCACACTGCAGCTAGGTCCTCAGCCGTACCGAAGACCTCCCTGAGGACGTCGGCCATTTCGCCCACGGTGGCATCGGCCCTCACCGCCTCTATGACGTAGGGCACTAGGTTCTCATTAGTCTCGGCTGCCTTGCGCAACCTGTCCAGCGCCTCCCTTACCTTCTTATTGTCCCTGGACTCTCTGAACCGCCTAATCCACTCTACTCGCTCCCTCTCCACTTCAGGCCTGACTTCAAAGGTCCTGATTGGAGTCTGCTCCTCAGTGACGAAGGCGTTCTCCCCGACCCTTATGAGCTCGCCAGACTCTATCTTGCGCTGGTACTCGTAGGCCTGCTTAAGTATCACCTGCTGCATGTACCCCTTCCTAATTGCCTCGATGGCCCCTCCCATCGAGTCTATCTCCTCTATTATAGACTCGAGCTCCTTCTCGATCCTGTTGGTGAGCCACTCCACGAAGTAGCTCCCGGCCAGCGGGTCTATCACCTCAGTGACGCCGGCCTCGTAGGCCACTATCTGCTCGGTCCTGAGCGCTAGCTTTATCGCCTCCTCAGTGGGTATGGCGTAGGCCTCGTCGTAGCACTGTATGTTCATGGCCTGGACGCCGGCCAGGGCGCCGGCTATGGCAGATATGGCCCCCCTGACTATGTTGTTGAGCGGCTCGGCCCTAGTCATCTGGAACCCCCCGGACCCCATGAAGATCCTCATCATCATTGACGTAGGCTTCTTAGCGCCGAAGCGCTCCTTCATTATCCTAGCCCACAGCCTCCTAGCGGCCCTGACGCTGCACACGGCCTCGAAGAGTTGGGGGCCGCAGACTATGTTCCAGACGGAGATGTTAAAGGCGAACTCATCCACCGGCAGGCCCCTCCTAAGGAGCTCCTCGACGTACGCTATGGCGTTGGCCAGGCTTAAGCCCCAGGCGGTTACGTGGTTGGCCCCGGCCTCCTGAATGTGGAACTGGCAGACCGTGACTGGCTGCCACCTGGGCATGTTCCTGACGCAGTACTCGACGACGTCCCCCCATAGCCTCATAGACGGCTCCAGCGGGTATATGTAGGCCCCCCTAGCGATGAACTCCTTCAATATGTCGTTTTGGCAGGCCCCCCAGAGGTCCTTGGGCTGGTGGCCCCTATTTAGGCCCTCGGCTATGTGCATGGCGAGCATGAAGATGGCGTTGGCGTTCGCCTGTATGTGGACGCTGATCGTGTCCATCGGTATGTCCCTATAGAGGACCTGGTAGTCCCTGAGGGTGCTTATCGACACCCCTACCTTGCCCACCTCGCCCCTGGCTAGTGGGTGGTCTGGGTCGTATCCCATCTGCGTGGGGAGGTCGAAGGCTATGCTCAGCCCGGTCTCCCCGTGCTTAAGGAGGTACTTGAAGCGGGCGTTGGTCTCCTCGGCCGTCCCGAAGCCCGTGTACTGCCTCATCGTGTAGAGCCTGGTCCTATACATTAGCGGGTAGATGCCCCTAGTGAACGGGTACTGGCCCGGGAAGTTGAGGTCCCTCAGGTAGTCTAGGTCCTTGACGTCCTCGGGCGTGTAGATGGGCTTCAGCGGTATCCCCGAGTACGTCGTGAACTCCTTCTGGCGCTCGGGGGTCCTCTCGAGGGTCTTCTTAACTGGCCCCTCGAGCCACTTGGCGTACTCCTCCCTTATCTTTGCTAGCTCCTCCTCCCTAAACAAATGGACCCCCTTGAGAGAGCGCTAAGTCGCGCTTTAAGCTTAACTCACAAGCACCTGCGCCACAGGACGCAGAGTAGCTTAGGGATGGGCTGGCGAGCTTAGCGAGCCGGGTTGAGGGGCGAGGCTTCGAGGGCGGGGCGCTTGACCTAGGATTTATTAAGAGGGGTGGCGGCTCGCCCCTCAAAAGGCACGGGGGCCGTTAATTAAAGCTGGAGGGGCTGACCGTTGAGGCTTGAGGGGGCGCCCGCTCTGGATTTATGGATGGCAGCTCCACGCTAATCCGCCCTTAAGGCCGCGGGCGGCGCCATCGCGATCTGAGTCGGAAAGCCGCGCAACTCCAACTAAACTCTATTGCGAGGACGGGCTCGAAGGAGCAAAGCCCTTGGCTTAGGTACCTCGAGGGTCGCCTGGGGGCGCTCTGGAGGAAGCAATGAGGGTCGCGCGGGACATCTTTAAGCAGGGCTCAAGGCAAGCTCGGACGGTAAGGATCCTGGGAGCTGGCGCAGCCGCAGGATTTGAGTGAGCCGTCGCGCAGGGCTAGAGACGCTTAAATTAAGTGCGCGACCGAGCTGTGCGCAGGGGGTGAGGTATTGGACTTCGAGCTAACTGAGGAGCAGAAGCTGTTCAAGGAGACCGTGAGGAGGTTCGTGGAGAACGAGGTCAAGCCCCTAGCGCCAAGGATAGATGAGACCGACGAAATTCCGGTAGAGCTGTGGCGCAAGTTCGCCGACATGGGCTTCTTCGGCCTCCGGTACCCGGAGGAGTACGGGGGGTCCAACTGCGACGTCCTCACCTTCTGCCTCTTCTGCGAGGAGGTGGCCAGGGGCTCCTTGGCGGTGGCCTTCCAAGTGACCATGCAGGCCTTTCAATCAACCGACTTCATAGCCAAGTATGGGGACGAAGAGATCAAGGAGAACTATCTAGTCCCGGCCATCAAGGGGACTAAGCGCGGGGCCTTTGCAGTCACCGAGCCCGAGGCCGGCTCTGACCTCGGGAACATGAAGACTACGGCCGTCAGGGACGGGGACTACTTCATCCTGAACGGCAGCAAGACCTGGTGCACTGGCGCCCCCTACGCCGACTTCTTCGTAGTGGGCGCGATGACGGACAAGTCGAAGAAGTTCTGGGGGATAGACTTCTTCCTAGTCGATAGGGACACGCCCGGCTTCTTCATAGGCAGGCACATACCTAAGTACGGGATGAGGGGGCTTAAGGAGGCGGAGCTCTCCCTAGTTAACGCCAGGGTCCCGGCCAAGATGGCGCTGGCCGGGGTGGGCGTGGGCGGGAGGTACCTGCAGGGGATCCTCGCTGAGATAAGGGTGGTCACGGGGGCGCTGGCCCTGGGGATAGCTGAGAGCGCCTTTGAGGAGGCCGTCAGCTACTCCAAGCAGAGGGTGTGCTTCGGCAGGCCCATCTCCAGGTTCCAGTCGATAGCCCACAAGCTCGCCCAACTCCACACCGAAATAGAGGCCTCTAGGCTCATGGTGTACTGGGCGGCGTGGCTCCTAGACAAGAAGGGGAGGGAGGCGCCCGAGGCGCTCAAGCCCGCGTCGATGGCTAAGAACATGGCAGTCGAGACCGCCATGCGCATGGTGGACGCGGCCTGGAGGATCCACGGAGCCCTGGGGTTCTCGAGCGAGACGGCCGCCAACCGCTTCTTCAGGGACGCGGGGGGACTGTACCTAGGAGGAGGGACGACTGAAATTAATAATGATATAATAGCCAGGGAGCTGGGGCTATACGGCTGACCTTGGCTTACTGTAAACTTATAAGTCTTCGCTTGGCAACGAGTGGGAGGCGGCTAAGATGACTAAGGGGGCCAAGTATAGGCTGAGCATAGACATAGGGGGCACGTTCACAGACTTAGTGCTAATTAACGAGGAGACGGGGGAGGTGAGCGTAGCCAAGGTGCTGTCGACCCCCAAGGACCCGTCGATAGGGGCCTTCGAGGGCTTCAGGAGGATCCTAAAGGAGAACAACGTCGACCCCTCCCAGCTAGTGGTGGTGATACACGCAACTACGATAGTCACGAACACGGTCATTGAGCGCAAGGGGGCGGTGACTGGCCTAATAACTACTAAGGGGTTCAGGGACGTGCTGGAGATAGGCCGAGAGAGGAGGGTCACTCAGTACGACTTCTTCGAGGAGAGGCTCCCGCCGCTCGTCCCCAGGTACCTAAGGAAGGAGGTGGACGAGCGCGTCACTTACGACGGCAGGGTGGTGAGGCCCCTAAACGTAGAGGCAGTGAGGGCGGTGGTGAAGGAGTTAGTGGACGCGGGCGTCGAGTCGATAGCCGTGTGCTTCCTCCACTCCTACGCTAACCCCACGCACGAGCAGATGGTGAGGGAACTGGTGAAGAAGGAGTTCCCGTGGGTCTACGTGTCCACGTCCTCCTCCGTGCTGCCGGAGTGGCGCGAGTACGAGCGCATGTCGACTACGGTAGTGAACGCCTACACCCAGCCGAAGGCGGAGAGCTACCTCAGGAGGATGGATGAGGGCTTGAAGGGGGAGGGCTTCAACGGCAAGCTGTTCATAATGTCGGCGAGCGGGGGCATGCTGGCCTTGGAGGCGGCCGCCGAGTTCCCCGTCAGGCTGCTTGAGTCCGGCCCGGCTGCGGGGGCGCTAGTCGGGGCCTTCATAGGGAGGCTGATAGGGGTGAGGGACGTCCTCTCCTTCGACATGGGCGGCACGACGGCCAAGTGCTGCCTCATAGAGCGGGGGGAGCCCAGGATAACTACGACGTTCGAGGTGGGGGGGTACCGGTTCAAGAAGGGCAGCGGCTACCCCATTAGGGTGCCCACGGTGGACCTAATTGAGATAGGGGCCGGCGGGGGGAGCATAGCGCACGTGGAGATGGGGCTGCTCAAGGTGGGCCCCCAGAGCGCCGGCGCCGACCCGGGGCCGGCTTGCTACGGGCTGGGGGGCACTGAGCCCACGGTGACCGACGCCAACTTAGTGCTCGGCTACCTAAACCCAGACTACTTCCTAGGGGGGGAGATGAGGCTGTACCCAGACAGGGCGGTTAGGGCGATAGAGGAGAAGGTGGCGAGGCCCCTGGGGATTAAGCTGGTCGACGCCGCCCAAGGGATCTACGAAGTAGTGGTTTCAAATATGGCGAGGGCCATGAGGGCGGTGTCCGTGGAGCGGGGGAGGGACCCGAGCGCCCTGGCCCTCGTAGCCTTCGGCGGAGCTGGGCCTCTACACGCCGTGCGCATGGCCCAGCAGCTCAAGATAAGGAAGGTGGTCGTGCCCACGCTGGCGGGGGTGGCGTCCGCCGTGGGCATGCTGGCGGCTGACGTCAAGTTCGACTTCGTGAGGACGTACGTATCTAGGCTAGACGCCGTGGACTGGGGCCGCGTCAGGCGCCTCTATAGAGAGATGGAGGCGGAGGGGGCGAAGTACCTAGAGATGGCTGGGGTGGCGGAGTACGAGTTTGTGAGGAGCGTGGACTTGAGGTACGCGGGCCAGGCCTATGAGCTAAATATTAAGATGCCCAGCGGGGAGCTGGGGCCGGAGCTGGCCAGGGAGCTGGCGGAGGAGTTCGCGAGGACATACATGGACTACTACGGGTACACCATAGATGAGCCGGTGGAGGCCGTCAACTGGAGGCTGCTAGCGGTGGGCAGGGTGCCTAAGGTGAGGCTGAAGAGGGTCTCTGCGGAGCGCAGGGACCCGCTCAAGGGGGTGCGCAAGGCGTTCTTCTCAGAGTACAACGAGTACGTCGACGTCAAGGTCTACGACCGCTACAAGATGTACCCGGGCGTGGAGGTCGACGGGCCGGCGATCATAGAGGAGAGGGAGTCGACGACGGTAGTAGTCCCGGGGGCCAGGGCGACCATGGATGAGTATGGCAACGTAGTAATAACAATGTAGGGGGTGGGTGCGGTGGCCTACGGCTTCGACCCCGTGAGGCTCGAGGTCCTCTGGAGCGGGCTCCTCTCAATAGTGGAGGAGATGTCGATAACCCTGAAGCGGACCGCCTACTCCGAGCTGATAAGGGAGGCCAACGACTTCTCCTGCGCCCTCTTCGACGCCGAGGGGAACATGCTGGCGCAGACCGACTGGATAGGGAGCCCCGGGCACCTGGGCTCCGTGCCGAAGATAATGAAGAGCCTTTTCAAGGAGTACCCCCCAGAGACCCTAGAGCCGGGGGACGCCATAGCCACTAACGACCCCTGGCTGGGCTCGGGCCACCTGCCGGACCTAGTCGTCATATCACCACTGTTCTACGAGGGTAGGATAGTGGCCTTCGCCCTAAACATAGCCCACCACTCAGACATAGGCGGGAGGGCGCCGGGGGGCCACATAGCAGACTCTAGGACGATCTTCGAGGAGGGGATACTGATACCGATGCTGAAGCTGTACAAGGCCGGGAGGCCTAACGAGGACGTATTTAAGGTGATAACGGCGAACGTGAGGATGTCTAAGATGCTCCTCAACGACATCAAGGCCCAGCTGGCGGCTAACTACGTGGCTGAGCGCAGGCTCAGGGAGTTCATGAAGGACGCCGGCCTAGAGGACCTGACCGACCTGGCCAGGGCCATCATCTCCCTAACTGAGGAGGCCACCAGGAAGGCCCTGGAGAGCGTGCCCAAGGGGACCTACACTTGGGAGCACGTCTTCGACGGGCCTCGGCCGGGGACGACGCTAAAGATGAG
The DNA here is from genome assembly GCA_038894875.1 of Candidatus Nezhaarchaeales archaeon. GTDB lineage: Archaea > Thermoproteota > Methanomethylicia > Nezhaarchaeales > B40-G2 > JAOAKM01. The sequence continues at coordinate 9,541 of JAWAOK010000009.1, read as the reverse complement.
GGTGGCTATAGAGGCCAGGGGGAGGGAGATGAGGGTGGACTGGACGGGGACCTCCCCCCAGACGGACAGCGGGCTAAACAGCCCCTTCAACTATACGTACGCATACACCATCCACGCCATTAAGGGGGCCCTGAGCCCGGACCTGCCCTTCAACGAGGGGGCCCTAAGGCCGATAGAGGTATACGCCCCCGAGGGGACGATAGTCAACGCCAAGTTCCCGGCCGCCGTCGGGGCCAGGCATGTGCTCTCTTGGCACGTGAACGCTGCGGTGTGCGGCGCCCTCTCTAAGGCAGTGCCCCACCGCGTACTGGCGGCCAGCGCCGGGGAGTGCAACATGCCGCAGTTCTCTGGAATAGACCCGAGGACTGGGAGGCCCTTCATACACGTAGCCATGCACTCAGGGGGTTTGGGCGCCAGGCCCAATAAGGACGGGATACACGCCTTCGCCTTCCCGCCGAGGGCCGAGAACACGCCCGTGGAGGTGACGGAGGCCATGAACCCGCTCATGATAGAGAGGCTCGAGATACTTCAGGACTCGGGAGGGGCTGGGAAGTATCGAGGGGGGTGCGGGCTCGTCGTGGACTTCAGGGTGCTGACTGAGCAGCCGTGCACCATCGTTAACGTGGTCGACTGGATAGAGTTCGGCCCGCCGGGGCTCTTCGGAGGGCTGCCGGGGTCTAAGTCGAAGTTCATACTCAACCCGGACACGCCGAATGAGCAGCACTTAGACCCGAGGAGGATAGTCGTCGTGCCCCCCGGCAGCGTGGTCAGGTGCCTCCTGCCCGGCGGAGGGGGGTACGGAGACCCGCTCGAGAGGGACCCGGAGCTAGTGCTCGACGACGTGCGGAACGGCTTCGTGTCCCTTAGGGCGGCGAGGGAGCTCTACGGGGTCGTAATTGACGTGGATAAGATGAGGGTGGACGGGGAGGCGACGAGGAGGCTGAGGGAGGAGCTGAGGGCTAGGAGGGCGCGCGCCAGCGAGGCTAGCTGAGGCAATTAAGGCCGCGGGGCCTCGAGACTCACCCCCTCTGTTTAGGCGCTATGCCTTCCTTTCTTAGGAAGGAAGGAAAAAAAGTTGGGTTGACTTAGCTGGCGGTAGGCTTGGGCGGGAAGAGCTTCGCGAGCTTGTCCTCGGGGAGGGGCTTGGTCACTAGGCTGACTACGAAGTACACCGCCGCGCAGCCGAAGATTAGCAGCAGTGCCCAGTAGCCCCAGTGAGTGAGGCCCACGTACTTGCCGTACGCAGCGGGGTGCAGCAGCGTGACTATGAAGCCGTAGGTCATGGAGGCTAGCGAGCCTATCTTAGTAGCCCGCTTCCAGTGCATCGATACGGCCACGTTGAAGAAGAATATGCCCGCCTGCCCGACCGCCGAGCCCGCCATGAACTCCGCTAGCACGGGGGGCGGCGACGTCACGTTCCAGTAGAGCGGGATGAATAGGAACACTGGCAGCAGCGCTCGTGAGAGCCAGAGTAGGAGGCGGGGCGAAGTCTGGGGCCTGAGGTTGTGTATTAAGTCCCTCGTGATGTTGACCGCCATAATCATTACCATGGCTGCCAGCGTGGACACGGCGGCGGCGAACACGCAGGCGGCGAATAGCCCGGCGCCAGCGGGGCCGGCCGCGAAGATGGGCGCTAGGGCGCCGGCGGCGTCACCGTACATGGGCATGTACTGGGGGTACATCAACTCTGGGCCCCAGATGGCCCTGCCGATGAGGCCCAGCTGGCCGACCCAGAGGGGGCTGAGGCTGCCGATTATTATCGCTATAGCCATTATCCACATCTCTCTCTTGGTGACCTTCCTCACCCCCAGGAACCTAGCGATGTTGTGCGGGAAGCCGGTGGCCATGAATAGGAACATGAAGACGACGGCGGCTGCGCCCACTAAGTCGTAGCCTGGGTATGCCGGCGCTATCGGCAATATATAGCTGCCTATAGCATAGGGCGTCACCCTCCCGTCAGCGGCCACGAACGTCTGGGCAGCTAGAGACCGCTCAACGAAGTCCGGGCTCACCTTGGCTATGGCGATAATGCCTATGATCCAGCTTATGGCGGTCAGCGTCATCCCCTGGAAGCCGAGCGCCCACTGCGTGCCCGCGTAGCCGCCCACGGCCATGTAGATGAACACTAGGATAGCCACGGCCACTAGGCTCTCGATCCAGCCCGCACCAATGTAGCAGCGCCACACGGTGGCCATGGCCTTGAACTGGCCGACCGAGTACACTATGAGCAATATTATCATTATTATGCTCGCCCAGGCTTGGCACGCGCGGCTGTCGAACCTCAGCTTCAGCACCTCGGGCACGCTCCTAGCGCCGAGGGCCGCGTAGCGCCTCATGCGGTAGCCTAGAGTGAGGCAGAGGGCGATGCCTATGATGTTGTGGACCCCTATCAGCCACGACCCAGACATGCCATAGGTGTAGCCTAGGCCGGCGTTGCCGAAGATGGCCCAGCCGCTGAGCCAAGTGGCGACTAGGGCGAAGGCAGTTATGATGGGCCCTATGTCTCGGTGGCCTACTAGCCACTCGTCGTAGGTCCTAGCCTTGCGGAGCATCCATAGGCCCAGGCCAGTGCTTATGATTAGGAACGCGGCGATGGCTATGAGCGCGGCCGTGGCCTCAGCTGGGCCAGCCTGCGGAGGCGCCACGTACTCGCCTAATGTGAGCGGCAGGGACAAGGGGCCCACCTCACAACTCCTCCCAGAACCTCGTGGTCTTGATGTACACTAGGCAGAGGCAGAAGATGGCGCCCATTATTCCAATTATCCAGTAGGCGGCGAGCCCACCCACGTAGAGGGCCACGGGAATTATTAGGATGAAGAGTATTGCAGCAATTACGAGGGCGGCGATCCACCCACGCTCTACCTTGGCCGCTGGCTTAGCCTCGACCTTGGCCTCGCTCACTTTCCTCAACCCTCCTGAGGCTATATCTATGGGGTAATCTGTAAACTATATAAGCTTTTAACCTTTTAGTGAATTTCCTTACTACATTGCGCCTACGCACCGCCACGTCCGTCAAGGCCGGCCAAGTCGATTTGACCCGATCGATGTAACTGCGCTAAGCCGCATTGGCAATGAGCGGGCCAGGGGGGCGACTGGCCGCCCTAAGGGAGAGCCTGGCCTGCGCTAGAAGGCGCCGATGAAGGTGCTCAAGACGCTTATGCGCTTAAAGTGCTCCTCCCCTAACTTAGCCAGCTCAAAGAGGTCGCGGGCCCTCCTGGCGCCCGCGGACCTAGCGAGGGAGAGCAGCTTTAAGAAGATCAGGGCGGCCGTCAGGGCGTCGCCCATGGCAGTGTGTCTATTAATGACTGGGACCGATAGCAGCCCGGCTAAGGCCCCCAGGCCCATCTGGCCGCTTAGGGCCAGGTGGTCCATTTTAAGTAGCTCGAAGTCCATCCTCAACCTCGCGAATATGCCGTAGGATAGTGGGAGTATGTCGAGCAGCGGGTTCTTTAGCTGAGGGAGGGAGCAGCGCCGAAGGGCCTCATTGAGGAAGGAGGCGTCGAAGGGGACGTTGTACCCCACTAGCACTGCCCCCTCGAGGAGCTTCATCAAGCGGGGGGCCACCTCCTTAAAGCTGGGCCCCCCCAGCAGGTCGTCCCTAGTGATGCCGTGCACCGGCGGGGCCTCAGTGGCGAGGCCCCTCTCAGGCCTGACGTAGCTGTGGAAGGACCTGTCGAGCCTCACCTCGCCATTGAGTATGAGCACGGCCCCCACGGAGAGGATGTCGTTGCGCTTGGGGTCGAGGCCGGAGGTCTCGACGTCTATCGAGACGAAGGGCGCCTCTTCGAGGGGCCTCTCGAGGGGCCTCCACCCGCGCTTAAGCAGCAAGCCACCACCGCCTAGGCGATGAAGGGGCTACCGACGAAGCGGAAGCCTATTAGGGACTGCAGCTTACCGACGGTCTTGAAGGCCTCCCTCAAGAGCGCTCGCTCGGGCTTAGATAGCCCGTCTATGCTAACGAAGCGCCCGGAGGGGAGGTTGCTCAAGTCCACCTTCTCTAAGCTCTGCAGCCCCCTCAGCTGCTCCCTAAGCTTTAGGCCGAGCAGGAAGTCGTAGGCGAAGGAGGCCTCCTCCTCCAGGCTGGGGGTTATGGAGCCCTTGGAGGCTAGGGCCTTAAGCCTGTCGAAAGTGTTGGTGGCCTCTATGCCCTGCTCCAGGGCGAGCACCTTCACCGCGCCCATCAGTATGTTTAGGCCCCTAGCCTTTATGTCCACGACCCCCTCCCTGCTACCGTCGTGCTGAACGACAAAGCGGCCGAGGAAGCCTAGCGGGGGCCTCTCTATCAGCAAGTTTCGAGCGAGGGGCTGGAGCTTGCTCTTGTCCGCCTCTATCGACTTGAGGAGGGCCCTCACCCACTCCTCAACAAGACGCCGAGAGCCGTAGACTAGCCTCGAGTCAGAGAACATGTATATCATCATCACGCTCTCGGGCCTAGTCGCTAGAGTCGAGAGCCAGCTGCGCAGGTCCTCGAGCCACGAGCTAAGCGGCTTATTTAGGGAGGGGTTGTCGGCGGTGAAGCCGTGAGGGCACTTGGGCAGGCCCGCCTGCTGGAGCTTCAAGGAGGCCTTGATGGCCAGCTGCCTAAAGTACTCGCCCACGACCTCCTCCTCGCCCGGCGGAGGGTCCTCGTATATTAGCGCGCTGTCCTGGTCCGTCTTTAGCAGCTGCTCCCGCCTGCCCTCGCTACCCATGCACACCCAAGCGTACTTCGCTGGGGGATGCATGGATAGTTCACGTAGCAGCTCCTCCTCAGCCAGCTGGATGGCCTTGGCGACCAGCCTATCGTACACGTAGGAGGTTAGCCTAGCTATGCGGGAGGCCCTCACCCCCTCCTGATGCATCGACTTAATGGCGTCCACGGCCTTGGCCAGGGCGCTGCGCAGCACCTCGATCGAGGAGGCGTCCTGTATCTGCCTGACTAGAACGACCGGGGCCTGCGGGAGGGACGAGCTTATGTCCCACAGCGTAATTACGCCGGACACTCTGCCCTCTGATACGATGGGCAGGTGCTTCACCCCGGCCTCGGCCATGGTGACTAGGGCCTCCCAGCACGTAGAGCCCCCGTCCACCTTTACGACCGGGCGGCTCATGAGGAGCGTCACGGGGGCGTCTGCTACATTATCGAGCGTCGCTATCCCCCTGCGCAGGTCTGCGTCCGTGACTATCCCCACCGGCCTGCCCTGCTCATCAACAACGACGATGGAGCTCACGTGGTTCTCGCTCATTATCCTGGCCGCCTCCCTCACCTTGGTGGAGGGGGGGCAGGTCACCGGGGGCCTCTTGACTAGCTCAAGCACGCACCTCTCGTACAGCAGGGGGGGCGGGCGGCCGGCCGGGGGCTCCTCGTGGGCTCGGATCAGCTCCCCCCTAGACAGCAAGTCAATGAGCTTGGCGAAGGCGCGGTGGCTGCGGTAGAGGTCCCAGAACGCTTGCTCGCCGACGATTATGCATATGGTGTCCTCGACCGCCTCAGCCCTGTGGGCGGGGGCCCCTTTGAGCAGGAGCTCCGCGCCCAGCAAGTCCCCCTCCTCGAGGAGCTCCTCGCGCCCCTCGGCGACCACCTTAACTGCCCCTCGGTAGATTATGTAGAGGCCCCTCCTCCCCTCGAGCACGTCGGAGCCCTTAGGGTAGTACTTGAGCGAGGAGGAGGACAGGAGCTCGCTCAGCTCTTTGTCGCCGAGGATGCCTAGGAGGGTCTGGGACTTTAGGAAGCGCTTCAGGTCCTCTAGCTCCTCCCTAGGGGGCACGGGGCACCGAAGCTACTAACGAGCGAGGCTTTAAAAGGCGTCTACGCAGGGAGGGCTGGGCGGCCGAGTTGAGGATTAGGTGGCTCGGCCACGCCTGCTTCCAAGTCCATACTAGCAAGGGCGTGGTGTTGATAGACCCCTTCCTGAGCCAGAACCCGCTGTCGCCAGTCGGGCCGGGGGAGGTGGAGGCGTCAGTCATAATAGTGACTCACGACCACTTCGACCACCTGGGCGATGCTGTAGAGGTAGCGAGGAGGACCGGGGCCAAGGTGGTCGCCGTCCCCGAGCTGGCGGCCTCCCTCAGTGGGGTCGAGGCCGTGGCGGTAAACATGGGGTCCCTCGTCGAGGTCTCGGGCGTAGAGGTGGGGCTCTTCCAGGCCTTCCACACCTGCGGGCGCGGGGCCCCCGCGAGCTGCATAGTTAGGGCCGACGGGGCCACGGTGTACCACGCGGGGGACACGGCGCTGTTTGGAGACATGAAGCTAATAGGGGAGCTCTATAGGCCCGACGCGGCGCTCCTGCCCATAGGCGGCTACTACACCATGGGGCCTAGGGAGGCGGCCCGCGCCCTCGCCCTCATAAGGCCTAGGGTGGCGATACCCATGCACTACGCCACCTTCCCGGTCCTAGTCAAGGACGCGTCCAGCTTCGTCGAGGAGGCGAGGAAGGTGGCGCCTGAGGTAAGGGTAGTGGTCCTAAGGCCGGGCGAGTCCTACGAGCTCTAGGCCAGGCCCAAGGCCCTGGCCACTAGCTCGACTACGTCTAAGACCTCTACCCCCAGGCCCCCCTCCCTAGCCGCTTCGGCCAGCGACGCCTTACAGCTGGGGCAGGCGGAGGCGAGCACGTCAGCGCCCGCCTCTACGGCCTCCCTAAGCCTCCTCTTAGCTATCTTGAGCCTCAGCTCGTTGTTGACGGCCTGGAGTAGGCCGCCGCCACCGCAGCAGTAGGTATTGAGCCTATTTCCAGGCAGCTCGATGAGCTCCCTGGACACCTCCCTAATCAATACTCGAGGGGCCTCGGTGACTCCGGACGCCCTAGCTAAGTCGCAGGGGTCGTGGTAGGCCACCCTCAAGTCCAGCTTGGCGGGGGCCTCGAGCTTGAGCTCAATGAAGTACCTCGCTAAGAGCTCAGTGATGTGGACGGCCATGAAGCGCGTGGGGCGGCCGAGCAGGGCCGGGTACTCGAACCTAAACATCTTGTAGCACGTGGGGCACACGGTCGTCAGGTACTTGGGCGCGGCCGCCTCGATCGCCTCAGCATTGTGCTTGGCGAACTCAGCGGCCGCCTCGCCATTGCCGAGCAGTATCAACGGGTAGCCGCAGCACCACTCGTCATCCAAGAGGGCCCAGGACGCCCTGGCCCTCTCGAGCAGGCGCACGGCTGAGGCTAGGATGTCCTGAGCCACCGACCTTAGGGAGGGGGTGCAGCCAGCGAACAGGAGGACCTCGGCCCTCCTACCCCTCGCCCTCTTCACCTCCTCCTCCAGGCCGACCATCTCCGCCCAGTAGGCCCTCATGTGGGGCTCCGCGCCGTAGGGGTTCTTGAGCTTGAGGACGGCCTCCTCCAGCTCCTTAAGCGGGCCGTAGCTCAGGCCGGACGAGTGGATGGCCTCGCGCAAGCTCAGCCACAGGGACGGGACGTCTATGCCAAAGGGGCAGCTCTCCTCGCACCTGCCGCAGAGCGCGCAGCTGTAGGTCGACGCTAGCAGCTCGGCGTCCTTCGAGAACTTGCCGGGCCTCCTGAGGAGGTCGCACAATAGCCTCACCCTATAGCTCGGGGCCGCTCTGAGGTCCTCCGAGGCCTCGTAGGCGGGGCACTTGAGGGAGCAGAGGCTGCAGCGGACGCAGACGTCCAAGTAGAGCCTCTGGAGCCTCCTCAGCTTCGCTGCGAGGCTCTCACGCAGCCCCCTCACTCCTAGTCAACCTCCTCAGCTCGTAGGCCACCTTAGTTACTACCGCGCCGAGGGCAACGTGGAGGCAGGTGAAGGGGAGGGACGCGATGAAGAGCTGGGCCGCGATGCCGTGGAGCGCCGACAGCACGGCCTTGGTCTCGAGGGGGAGGGCGTGGAGGAAGAGGCTGTCGGCAGACATGGCTAAGCCGGAGTAGACCGTGAAGTTAAGTAGCGCTAGGTTGTAGTAGTTAATGAAGGAGGAGGAGGCCCTGCGCACGGGGTTCACGACCCTGGACGTCAGCAGGGAGGTCAGGGTGGCGGCGAGGGCGAGGCCTATGGCGAAGCAGACTAGCTTACATACGGAGGGCTGGATCTCGACGGGCGTGAGCTGCCTGACGTACGCCTGGGCGGTAGACATGAGTGGCTCGGTGGGCACCTCATAGAGCGGCTCAGTTAGGAAGTAGAGGTGGCCGACGATGACTGCGGCCCCGCATATGTGCATGGACAACACTAAGCACCACCGCCTGAAGTCAGCCCTATACGTCCTCCTGAAGAGGGCGAGGTCCAGGATGAGGGCAGCGATGATCCTAGAGCCGGCCTGAGGGAGGGAGGGGGAGGGCGCGGGCGGCCCCCTCGCCGCGGGGCCCGAGAGCCAGTAGGCGAGCTTGTAGAGGAGGCCCAGGGAGAAGGCGGCGATAGTGAGGTACGGGAGGATCCCGTAGGCGAAGAAGTATATGTGCTCGACTAAGCCGCCCGCTCCCATCAACGGGCCACCGTCAAGCCGCTCGCTAAGCCGTCACCGTCCCCGTGTAGGGGAGGGCATATAAGGCTATTAAGGGGGCTGTAGGCGTAGCCCCTTTGAGCAGGGAGTTTATATAAGTAATTAATTGATGAGGGCGATATTAATGGGAGAGGCATCAATAAGTAGCCAAATAAAGAGCTTTATTAAGCTTTGTATGCAATGCGGCTCCTGTACAGCCTCCTGCCCTACATCTACATTGGGGAACTTTAACATACGGAGGTTAATTAGATATGCACAGCTTAACTTATATGGAGCGGGGGACGTCTTAGCCAAATACCCATGGCTATGCACGTTGTGCTCTAAGTGCCAGGCCCTCTGTAAGAAGGGGCTGGAGATACCTAAGTTAGTGCTGGCGCTTAGAAGGGTGGCCGTCTCCAATAAGGCGGCCCCGCCCGCGATATATGAGGTCTCAGAGAGCGTGGAGAGGTTCGGCAGCCCCTACCGATCGCTAACGAGGGGGAGGGGGTCCTGGATTGGGGGGCTGGCGCACAGGGCCTCGCCGAGCTCAAAGCTGCTCTACTGGGCCGGGTGCACGGTGTCCTTCAGGGCCGTGGAGGTGGCCAGGGCCTCAGTGGAGTCCCTCGCTAGGCTGGGCCTGGACTTCAAGCTGCTGGCGGACGAGCCTTGCTGCGGCGAGCCGCTGATTGAGCTAGGGTTAATTGAGGAGGCCAGGAGGGCCGCCGCCAAGGCGATTAGGGCGGTGGAGGAGGCCGGGGTGGAGCGGCTCGTTACCTCCTGCCCCGGCTGCTACTACGCATTTACGAGGCTGTATCCGGAGGTGCTCGGCCTGAGGCTGCCCGGCGTAGAGGTGCTGCACATGTCGCAGCTGCTGGAGGGGGGCCTCAAGGGGCCCTTGAGGTTGAGGGAGCCCCTCGCGCTAGCCTACCACGACCCGTGCGTCCTCGGCAGGCAGCTGGGGGTCTATGAGGCGCCTAGGAGCGTGCTCAGCTCGATAGAGGGCGTGAAGCTAGTAGAGCTGCCGATGAATAGGAGGGAGTCTAGCTGCTGCGGCGGTGGAGGGGGGCTGTGGATGACGAACTACGAGCTAGCTTCAAGCATTGCCTATAGGAAGCTAGTTGAGGAGGTAGCGCCGCTCGAGGT
>JAWAOK010000008.1:0-30157 GCA_038894875.1 Candidatus Nezhaarchaeales archaeon | reverse complement strand
CGTATAGGATAATCAGCGAGCTCCTCGACAGACTAAGGCTACTCCTTGAGGGATTTGGTACTAACTTTAGCCCGGCGCCCCAGGAGCCATCGCTGACTAGGCCCACTTGGGGAGCCCTGACGCGGAGGCCGGTTTAATTACGTAGAGCCCCTCCAGTTCGACCCCTTTGACCCTCAGCTCCCCCCGTTCTACCACAAGCTCTATGTCCCCCTTGGCCCGCGAGCTTACCTCCTTGCTTACGTAGACCTCTATACCGTCTACTTCGAATACTTCGAACTTGTCCCCCTCCCCCCTCCCCTCTTCCACAACTACCCTCGGGAGTATCGCGCAAACACTACCTATGCAACACATCGTCCACTCAGACTCCTCCTCGACCAGCCTCACCCTAACCTCCTTGACCCCCCTCTTAGACAGCTCCTCGAGGGCCTCCCTAGAGGCCACGACCCTCTTTAGCAAGGCCCCCTCCGCCGGCTAAGGCGTAGTCCGATATAAATCCTCAGCCATTTGTCCCTCACTGCGCGCTGTGGACAGCTCAATTCGCTATTCCTTAGTGGCCACGATCCCCATGAGCTCCTTATCTACCTTTACCACGAAGCCAATGGACCTCAGCCTCCTGGATATCGCTTGAAGTAGGTCCATCCCCCTCGCCCTAGAGATGGTAGGGCCGACGAAGTGAACAAGCCTCCCCCCTCCCTCTAACAGCTTGTACATCCCTTCATACAGCTCTGCAGTGTACAGCTCGGGGGCTTGGGCTATGGAGGGCGGGTCGTGGATTATGACCATAAACCCCTTATCGCCAAGCTCCAGCACAGCCTCGGAGGCGTCCCCCAGCACCTTGACTATTCGTACGTCCTCAAGCCCCTTCGACCACGGGTTGACCTCCGCCATTCTGAGCACATTGACGTCCTTCTCTACGGTCCACACCTCAGAGGCCCCGCACATTATCGAGGCTATTGCAGTATAGCCCAGCCCTGTGCACAGGTCTAAGACCTTAGCCCCCCTCTCGATCTTGGCCAAGCCAACCTTCTGCAAGGCACCCTCCCATAGCCTGGCGCCCTCAAGCCTATGAATCGGCACGCCATTAATCTCCAAGGTGGGCGCATCATCTTCAGCGACTTTCTTTAGCTTGTAAAGCCTATCCTCAGTATAGAGAATGGCCTTCCTCAGCCTACCATGAGGTTCTACTATAAAGATGGCGTCTTCGTCCCTTAGAGCTAATTGGAGCTCATCGTAATTAACCACCCTCCCCTCGATGACGGCGCCATCGCTCGTTAGCTCCACCATACCCCTGGAGAGGCCTAAGTTGTAAGCGAGGCTCACCGTTCTGAGCCCCTCTTCACGCGCCTTAAGTAGGGTGCGCGCTGCCTCGCTCGTAAGTACTGGTAGGTTGAGGCTCCTAAATTCGTAGAACCTCAACTCAGCTGCAGGGACTTTAGGTGGGAAAAATTATTTAACTTATCTTTATTGGGCTAGCCTAGCCGTACATCCTTAAAGTCCTCTTTGAGGCCCCGCCCTCCCACAACTCAGCCTTTAGGAGGTCTCTAACAGCTACCCTAATTGCCTCGCTCCTATTTGGGTAACGCCTCAGGCTGACGAGCGCGTCAAGACCCTCCACATAAGACTCGGGCAGATGCACCGTAACTATCTTGAGCTCACTCTTAGAGCTCACGCATCTCACCGGTCTCTAGTTAGTCAATCGCTTACATCTTAAGGCTGACTGCTACGGGCCCACTCCTAGGCTGATCCCAGCGTATTAGGGCACCATACACCTACGTACTAGGGTCTGTCTAGATAGTTAGATGCAGCCTCACAATGCTAAGCTACTTGCTTAGCCAACTCCCCCTCAGTACCGCAACTAGGGCACTTCCAGGCCTCGGGCTCAGAGGGGCTGTCGAGCCATACGTTGCCGCACCTTGGGCACTTAAAATACTCTAGACGGAGCCAGCGATCAATATCGAACGGGCAAAGCGCACAGGACATGGACAGCCTCACGCACTAAGAGGCTGAGCCCTATATGTATTTCGTAATCCTCTCCTGCCTCCTTAAGTCATTCAAGAGCTTACTCACCCTAATCCACTCCGCCGGGCCTATCCTGAGCTTAGAGAATGCGTAGTCAAGGGCCTCCTCAGCCGTGTCGAAAGTGGCTGGCCTCCTCCTCAGGGCCATTCTAACGGCCTCCCTCACTATCCACACCCCAATGGGCATTAGGTACCCTGGCCTGGCCTCCCTCAACACCAGTACCTGGGCCTGCCTACGCTCCCTGCTCAAGGCCTCCGTCACGGCTAGCCTGGCTGCGTAGTAGCAGCCCCCCATTGAAGCATACGTAGTCCTTCCTCGGTATGGCTCCCAGTCGCCGCAGAAGGCTAGGCTCTTGGTGTCTGGGTTCCAAGCCGAGCCGGGGTACCAAGCCTCTATGGACTCGTAGCTCCAGCGCCCCGGCATCATTAACACCAGGAACAAGTTGTCCATGGCCTCAAACGTGTATACTCGGTAGTCGCTAATCTCTTGGCACCCCTTCACCACTTCATCCCTCAGCCTCCTTGAAATCAGGCTGTCCACAGCGGTGATGCTCCACCTGGTTGGGACGAGCCTCCTCCTAGCCCTAACCCCCATCAGCCCTGAGCTAAACGCCCTTTGTATCTGAGACACGGGGACCCCGCTTAAGTAGAGCCTCATCAACGCCTCCTCGGCGGTGAGGTCTGAGTCTGAGTACACGGCCTCTAAGCTTGCGTGAGTTGACGTAGAGCCAATCGCCATCCTCCTTATGGTCCCCGAGGGGCCCATGGGCTGAACGTCATCATCTAGGACTAGCGACGCCACCGGCCTCTTAGAGAACTCCACCTCAGTGTCTACAGGGGACCTGGAGATAGCGAGCTCCTGGATAGCCGCTACCACCCCCTCAGGCTCTGAGGCCTCCCTCACGTGGGCCCTGTACTTACCCCTAAACAGCCTAACCCTCATGTCCACCAGGTCCTCGAGCCCCATGCCCCTGCTGAGCCACTCCTCCGGCAAGTCCAGCAGGCCTGTGTCCCCTAGCGTAGGGGGGACGAGCGGCCCTACGTCTACGTAGGGGTAGCCGTGCCTGCCCACAAATAGCGCTGGCGGGCTTGAGCCGTAGAGACGAAGCTCAGCTAGCTTAGGGGCTATCTTCACGCAGCTCTTAATTTTGAGGATTATTGGGCAGCTGCGCTTTCCGCAGAGCATTCTCGACGCCTTGCACTGAACGCACCGGCTACCCCTCGGCACCCTTGCTACTATCCCCTCGCCAAGGTTTAAGTCGCGAGCGTCTGCCTCGCTTTCAATAACGTGCTCTAGCCACGGGATCCTTCGCTTCACCAGCTTTACAAATTTATGCGGCTTACGCATTTCTGCCTACGGCTCTTTGGCATATAGCTATAGCGCCTCCAGCTTATACGTATTTCCTCGAAGGCGTCGTAGTGAAGGCTGGAGGGCCTGCGCTCAGCATGTTACAACGTCGCCATGGCTATCTTAGCACGTCGGCTGCGGCGCGTTGTGCGCTGCCAGTCCCGCGCAACCACCAGCCCCCTCAAGCGAGGCGGGTGGGGCCGGGGGCCGGCCTCTCAGCGGGGATTGCCGCCCCCGCGCAGCCCTCAGTAGAGGCGTAGCCGACCACACTACGCAGGCAGCAGGGCTAAGCGAGCTTAGTAACCTCGTCTAGCACCTCCTTAGTCGCATGGAAGCGGCGGGCCATTTTCGCTACCGCGGCCGCCCTTCTCGCATAGGAGCTATCTTCGAGAACTTCCAGCACGGCCTTCTCGATTTCCCTCGGCCCCGCCTCCTCGGGATCTATCACACGCGCTACCCCCAGCTGCTCCGCCGACCTTGAGTTATTGTAACGCTCGGTATGCCCCCTCAAAGGGGCCAGCACCATTGGCGTGGCTGCATAAATCGCCTCTGCTATTGACGTGTGCCCGCCGTGGCTGAGGCAGACGTCCGCAGCCGCTAGCAGCTTCCAATAGTTGGGGATCCAGCCGTATACCTCCACGCCACCCCGCCTTAGGAGTAGCTTCGTATCGTAGCCGGGCAGGCCAGCTGAGATAAGCGCCCTTAGTCCCCTCACGCGGCTCAAGCCCAATACCACTGCCTTGAGCAGCCTAAGCCTCTCCTCCTTAAGCCCTCCCATAGATGCGACCACCAGAGGGTCGTGGCCTCCTCGTCTAAGCTCGTCCTTCACCTCCCCGAGCTGCATCACCTCTTCGCTTAATAGCGGCCCTGTGAGCCTCACCTTGCCCCTCAGCCCCTCCGGCACCTCCAAGTTCGCCTTAGATATAGTGAGTGGCGGGGGGAAGTCTGGGATGAATACCTTAGAGGCCAGCCTCCAGACCTCACTTAAGAGCTCGCAGCCAAGCCTCTCGACGCCCCTCTTCATGGCGAGGGCCAGCCCCTTAATCGGCCTCCTCCTAGGGATTATCACCTTGAGCTGGTTCAAGATTAGGGCCGACGGTACGTCCAAGATACGAGCAGCGATTATTGTAGAGAGCCTAGAGTCGGAGATCACCACATCTGGCTTAAATAGGCTCAGGTGCCTAAGCTCCAGGGCCACGTGAGTCAGGAGCCTACGCACCTCTAGGGGCCCCCTGGCCAGCGTCAGCCTGAAGTCCACGTCCCCCTCCCTGTTCAACTTGTAGGAAATGCCCGGCGCCTCGTAGACTGCGAAGCCCCTAGACCTAATGAGGGAGGCCGCCTCGCCTCTGTACGTCGAGAACACCACTTGGTGACCTCTGCGCCTCGCCTCCTCAGCTAGGGCCAGGCACCTCGAGGCGTGCCCTAGCCCCATCCCGCACACGGATACGTAAAGCCTCATCGGTCCTTGGGCCTTCCCTACGCCGTAAGCTCCCTCTTAATTACCTTTCCTCCCGGCTCTAGCTCCTCAAAGATCTCTGCCTCAAACCGGTAGACCTTAGTCCCCTCCAGCAGCCATGCGTCTGGGAATAGGCCCGCCTTCATGCATGCCTCTGAGAGGAAGGTCTCCTCGTCCCAGCCCCATTCCACAGCCACTTGCGGAAGGAGGAGCCCCTTAAAGGGCCCCCTCTCTACGACGAGCCCATCCCTTCCAACCTTAATCTTCTTGGGCAGCTCAGTAGGCTTCGATACCTCAATTATCTCGAGGGGAGAGAGGACGCTGACTTCGAACACCACCCTCCCCAGCTCCTTAATGGTTAGTGGGCGGAACCTCGGGTCTCTCGTAGCTGAGCTTATGGCGGCGTCGATGGTGGCCTCAATGAGCGGTAGGACGGGCTCTGGGTAGCCTATACAGCCCCTGAGCCTCTTAAACACCCTCCCCTCAAAGGGCTCAAAGCTATTGATGGTCACAAACACCCCCCTCCTCTCCCTAAGCCTCTCGGGAGCGTCCTCTGGTGGGCTTATCTGCCTACCCTCAGCCAAGTATACCTCCACTGCCCTCCTGGCGAGCCTTACGAGGAACTCCCCCTCGCTAAGCCTCAGCCCCCTCTCCATGGACGGCCGCCCCGAGCCTAAGTATAGCCTCCCTCACCTTATTTAACACCCTCTCGATATTTACGAAGTGCCTGCCCCTCCAATACACCTTCGCGCAGCCCGTGCAGATCCAGAACTCCTTATGCGCCCTAAGGGACCCCTCAGGGACTAGGCCGCTCACTTCCTCCCTCGGGGCCCTCCTCAGCAGTGAGTTGCAATTAGGACACCTAGAGTACTCAGGGACTATTTCGAGCTTGCAGTCGAGCCGACTCGCCACATGGGCCAGTTGCTCCACTAAGCGATGGCTCTTGAGCAGTATTGCGGAGACCCCCTCCCTAAGGGCCCTTTCGTAAAGCCCCTCATCCCTCGTCACCAACACTCTACCCTCATCCTTCGCTCTATTTAGAAGCTCCTCGTCCCCTCCATCCTTTAAGTAGGCTGCGTCAATGCCTAGCATCCTAAGCCACCTCGTCAACCTCCCACACATGGAGTCTACTAGCAGCCTCGCTCCTCCCAACCCCACCTACGCCCTCTCAATTCCATATTCAAGCCTGCACTCTTCACACAGCATCTGGTCATCTATCAGCATCAGGTTGTCTGACCACTCGCCGCAGCTGTCGCAGTGCCCCGCCAGCCCCTCCTTAATTGAGGGGCCCTCGACCATTATCGACGCCTTCTCTGCCAGGATCTCGACGAGCGCCGGGGCGACCCTAATTATGTCCCTATCAACTATTAGCCCCCTCACCTTGCCCCTCTCCATAACCACTAAGTGGCGAACCCTCATCTTAGACATTAGCTTAAGGGCGTCAATAACGTTGTCACTAGGCCTGACGGTTACTAATGGCTTAGACATCACCTGCTCTAGAGTCGTTGTTGACGGGTCCAGGCCCTTCGCAAGCACCCTGGCTACGAGGTCCCCCTCAGTAACTATGCCGACTGGCCTGCCCTCGGCGTCGGTAACTATTATGCAGCCAGCGTCCTCAGAGGCCATGAGCGCAGCGGCCTCCTTAACGGTCATTGACGAGACTGCCGTGAGCGGATTTGGATTGGCTATGTCGGCCACGCTCAGCTTGACCCCGCTCATCCAGCCCCCTCACTGAGAGGTGTCTTGACTACCTTAATAATCCTACTAGGGCCCGGCGGCATGAACCTACCCACTTCCTCTGCCGCGCTTGGGGCGAGCTCCAGCCTATCGACTATCTCCTTAATTAATGACGAGGACGGAGTGTGGCCCGGGGCTATTACGACGTACCTCTTAGCCCTCTTGGCTATCGAGGCCGTGGGCCCCCCGATCACCCTCCCCTCCCCATCTATGCCTATGGCCAGCTCTAGTGGGAGCCCCCTCAGGTAATTGCGCTCCCCCCTCACCATGAAGGCCCCCCTTGGAAGGTACTCACCTGAGGGAGGTGACTTAGACACTTGGCTAGGCCACACCCAATAGGCGTCCCCCTGAAGCCTTCCCTCCCTCCACGCCCTTGAGTACGCCACCGCGAACTGGGCTGCCTCCCTTATGTCATCCTCCGCCGCCTTAGCCCCCTGCTTCACTATTACGGCAGGCGCCCCGTACACATCGGCATGGAGGAAGACGTCCCCCTCCTCTAAGTACCTACTGACTAGCTTCTCGTTCTGCGAAGAGTCCCTCCCGCCAATGACTAAGAAGTTATTGGAGGTGTAGAACCACCTGAACTCCTCATACCAAACCTTCCGCCTAAAGCTCGGGGCCTCCTCCACCACCTTACGCTTATCTCCCAGGGCTCTCTCCATAGCCATCCTCATAGCCTCCTCAATCCTCTCTGCCTTACGTCCAGCCTCCTTCGCCTCCTCATACAACCTAGAGGCGTTCTGAGCGGCTGTGCTCAAGTAGCTCAAAGTCACTTCCTCTCCGTCGAGCCTAATGCGCACCGTCTTAGACGCTAGGTCCACCGCCACCACCTCTGGCACGACCCTCCTCACGGCCTCCACTACCTCTTCTGCCCTCAATCCGCTGCCGACCGCCCTTACAGTCGCGTCTATGGCCAGCTGCGCCGTGGGCAAGTGCCTCATGATCAACTCTGCCTCGGCCCTCAGCCGAGCCTCTCTATTTTTCACCTCCTCGAGCCTCATCTGCTGCAGCCTCAGTACCTCCTCGAGCCTCTCCTCCACCTCCTTGAGCTTGGCCAGCCTCCTCTCCTCCTCAAGCTTGCCCCTTAGCCACGTGAAGTAGTGGTCGAGCGCCTGGTTAAATGACTGAAAGCGCCTCTCCTCCCCCTCAATAGAAGCTAGCTTAATTGGGAGTACGGTGATGGGCTCCCCCCTAGATAGCACTATACATGGGCTTAGCTCCCCCTCCTCAACCCTCCTTCGCAGCTCCACTAGGCTCCGGTGTATGGCCCTGGCCGCCTCTAGATCTACCTCGCTGACCCTAGCCTCCTTGTCCACCTTGGCTTGGAAGCACGCCTCCTCGGCCTCCTCACCGGATATGTTGAAGGCCCTAACTAGGGTCGATGCCAACTTTCCCCTATGCTTCTTTAACTCATTAAAGAACTCCTCAGGGCTGCAGGAAAACGGATTCACCCCCCTCCAGGGGGGAGGCCTGTAGCCCTCCTTCGGCACTAAAGCCCTGTCCCTCATCCTCTTAGGATGTAGGCAGCCGACTATTACGTCGCCCTCAACGAGTATGGCATTGAACCCCCTAACTAACTCAAACACTAGGCCGTACACCACCCCGTTCTTCACTATGTCTATGGCGACCACTCGATCCATGCCCACCTGCCTTACGCAAGCCACCCTGCCCCCCCTAATGCGGCTCCTCAATAGGGCACAGAAGGGAGGGGGCCTGCTCGGCTTAGCGTACTTTGCCTCAGTTATCCCTACTCTACCGAGAGCATCGCCTATGAGCGTAAGGCTCTCCCCGGGCCTCCTCAGCTTTAGGACGATGGACCCGTCCAGCGTCTGATAGACGTTACTTACTAAAGAGCCTACTATCAGCTCCCTCAGCTCCCTCACGGCTGCAGCTACGTCTAGCGCAGTCATCTCCCTCTTCAGGGCCCGCCCCTCGGCGCTACACGGAGGCTCACAGGTTATTTAAGAGCCCCCATAGATTACGGGTGGGGGATGCGTTGAGGCCTGGGTCGAAGGTGTACTACCTGAGGGCCCTCATGGGCTGCGTAGCGGGGGTCGCGTCCGGGCTGCTATCCTCAAGCTTGCACATCCTCGCCCCCCTCCAAGTAATTAACATTGCCTCTATAGCTATAGCCTTTGTAGCCTACTACTCCTCCATCCTCCTAGCCAAGGCGGTGGGCGTTAGGGCCGAGGACCTCAACAATCCCTCCTACTTAAAGAGGGGGGGCCTCTTTACGTTCATCTTCCTGTGGCTCGCCTCCTGGTCCCTCACAGCTTCCCTTCTCATCCCTCCCTCGATGTGGTGACCTCCGGCACCTCCCCCCTAATCAGCGCCTCCTCATCCCTCACGACTTCCGACTTGAGGTACTCAATCAGCTCCCTCGATATAATTGGCCTACCGTCCTTCAGCGGGTAGGCGTATGGCAAGTATATAGTGAGTGGCGGGGCCCTTATCGCTACCCCCACCTTGATGGGTACGTCCTCCAGCCTGACGCCCTCAGCCACCTTCAGCGCTACGTAGACAGCCCCATCAATCGAGAACTGGTACGCCCCTATGTTCCTTGCCCTAGCCCCCTTCGCCCTCTTCGTCAGTAGCTCGTACGTCCTGCCCCTTGGCGGGTGGTCTCCAAGTATTCCCCCCACGACTAAGATCGTTGAGTTCCCTACATCCTCTGGGCTAAGTTGAGTGGCAGCCCTCGGGTCTAAAATGACTAAGTCCCTTGGATGGTGGAGCTCCAGCACCCCCTCTCGATGGGCCGGGGCCAGCTTAGAGAGGGCTTGGAAGTGATCCTCGCGCTTAACGTTAGTGAACTCTAGCCTCCCCCTGGCTATTTCTGCAGCGTGGCGGTACTCGATCCAGAGCCACTTACTTAGGTGAGGCTCTAGGTGCTCTATCACTACCTTGACCATGCTCAGCTCCACCGCGGGCCTGCCTTAGGCTAGACACAAGCTCAATGATGCGGATCCACTGCTCAAAGAAGCCCCTGTCAAAGTCGTCAATTACTGGGCTAGAGAGCCTTGCCCTCAGCACCTCCTTCACCTCCTCTAGTTCCTCTAGCGCCACCTCCCCCTTCACCTTATTGAAGAGGGCGTCCCTGTCCCCCCGCTGAGCTGCTGCAAGCAGCCCGTGTAGCGCCATGTACCTTCCCTCAGAGTACTCGCCCCTCTCCTTAAGCGGCTTCAGGCTCTCTAAGATCCTGGCCGCCTCGGCGTAAGCCTCAAAGAAGAGGCTCCTTACGTACTGCTCGATCTTCTCCTCCACCTTAGACGACAATCCCCTCCCTCCCTAGGCGTCCCTCACTCCCTCCCTGCTTACCTTAAAGAATGCCACCCCCTCAGGCAGGTCTGGGCTGGACTCAAGCTCAGCCCTCCACAGCCCATCCAGCTTGCTTAGCTTGACCTTTATTAGGCCGGCGTCTAGCACCACCCCTCCAGCTGGCACGTCCACTCCACTAGGGTCAGCTACTACTTGGTTGGCCACTACGACCGCCGCCCCCGCTTCGGCTACCTCATGGAGCTGCCTCAAGTGTAGCAGCAGCCTCCACTGCCTCTTTACTATCTCCTCGCCATATTCAATTCTAAACAAATTTATTATGGTGTCTACGGCCACGAGCCTCACTCTCCCCACCATCTTCTTAAGCTCACCAACTGCCGCCATCTGCTCCTCGACGCTGTTAGGCCTAAAGACTATAATGTTCCGAAGCGCCTCCCTCGCGTCTAACCCCAGCGCCTCAGCCATCTCCTTAGCCCTCTCTGGCCTAAAGGACCCCTCAGTATCTATGTAGGCCGCCTTAGCCCCCAGCCCCCCTCTCTCCCTGCTCAATTGGGCGCTGACGCAGAGCTGATGACACAGCTGAGTCTTGCCGGAGGCGAAGGGGCCATAGAACTCGGTCACCCAGCCCACCCGAACCCCTCCGCTAAGGAGCCTGTCGAGACTAGAGCTACAGGTGGTGACCTTCTCCTCACTTACCTTGACCTCATCTATCCACTGTCTCTCTAAGCCCAGCCGCCCAGCGGTCTCTCGAATTAGCTCCCTAGCTCTAGTGGGGCTAATGCCCAGTATCTTGGCTACTAGGTCCGGCTGAGAAAGAGCGAGCTGGAGGGCTAGCCTCAGCCCGCTCTCCTTTAATGCCTCAACCCAAGAGGTAGGCAGGCCAAGGTCCTCTATGAGAACTGGCCTCCTCAACTTCAGCAGCTTGCTCCGCTCGCTTAGCGCCCTCTACAGCTAGTTAAAGCTGCGCCTATACTTACCCTCACTATACTTCTAGCAGCCTCGCGGGCCGAGCCTCTTCGCTAACTCCGCCATTCTGGCCTCATGGGCTAAGACCTCCTCCTCAGACGCCCCCGCTATCAACATCATCGCCTCCCTCTCTACGAAGTGGAGGGGCCCGGGGATGACTAGGGAGTGGGGCGGCGGCCCTAAAGCGTACTCAGCAACCCTGACGGCCCTCCCGGCCCTTACGCTCGCGTCGGCGCATCCAACTCTAGCCGCTGCGACAACCAGCGCGTCCTCAGTTAGGAGCCCCTCGCGCCTCTCTCGCTCTAGGCCCATGAGTATGTGTATTGCCTCGCGCGCCGTCATGTACACCCCCCTCTCCGCCCTCAGATCTAGGAGGAGGAGGGTGTGTAGGCCCCTCGCCAAGTTCTCTTTGACTACGTCGTAGGCTGTCTGCGGGGAGTAGCCCGGCTCTGGGTACACGACTGTCGCCGGCCTACCAAACTTGTAGAAGGAAAGACCAGTAGCGCCGGAAATAGCTGAGGCTATGGAGGCCGAGTTTACCACCCTCACCCTGACCCCCCTCCTCACGGCCTCGAGGCGGATGGCCTCGTGAGTAGTGGCCACGAAGGGGTCGCCGGGCGTTAGGATCGCTACGTCAGCCTCCTTAGCCTCCTCAATTAAGCCCAGCACCCACTTCCCCTCTAGCTCCTGCCTACTCACCTGCTTAACCTCCTTGCCTATGAGGCGACTTAATTCACTCAGCTCGAGGTGAGGCACGAGGCTCGTGTAGAGCTCTACATACACCCTCTCGCAGGCCCTGGCCAGCTTGAGCCCCTCTAAGGAGAGGCCCCCGGCCCCGCAAAGCCCTAGGCCTATGAAGAAGAGCGTCAAGGCCCCTAGAGCTCCCTCACTAAGTATGGCGAGCCAGCGATCCTACGGTACCCCAGCCTCCTATAGTACGGCCTAGCGCCTACCCCGGCGTTGACTAGGACCCTCCTCGCGCCATACTCCTCCCTAGCCACCTCCTCGGCCTCCCTCACTAGCCGCGAGCCTAGCCCCCTGTGCTGCCATCCCTCCATCGACCTAGCGCCCACGGGGACCTGGGGGCCGTATACGTGGAGCTCCCTTATTAGCGCGGTCCTCGGCCCCACCTCAGGCCTGTGGGCCCTCTCTGATGGGATCCTCAGCCTAACGAAGCCCACGAGAAGGTCCCTCTCTGCATCCTCAATGGAGATGAACTCCTCCACCCCTCCGCTGGCTTCGTAGCTCTCCCTCCTCAACTCGAGCTTATCTAAGTCAGGAGCCCCACCTCGCTTAAGCATTGCAAGCCCCACCTCCCTACACCTAATGCACCTGCACCTCACGCCCACCTCCTCCATCCTCCTAGCCACCACCTCCCTAAGGTTGCTCGTCCTAATCCCTGCAGCAATCATCTGGGCCGGCACGTCGCGCTGGACCCTCATCACCCTCACCCACCTCGGCAACAACGCCTTCACCTTGCACAGGAGCTCAACCACCTCCTCTTCGCCGGGGGGCTCATAGCCCCCCCTCCTCCACACCTCGTATAGCTCCGAGCCCGGCACGACCAGCGTCGGGTAGATCTTCAGCCCGTCCGGCCTGAAGTCTGGGTTCTCGAAGACCTCCTCAAACGCCCTGAGGTCCATATCTAGCGTGCAGCCTGGCAGGCCTATCATCATGTGGTAGCTCACCTTCAGCCCTGCATCCTTCAGGACTCTGGTCGCCTCCACCACCTCCCTAACTCCGTGGCCCCTCTTGACGGCAGCCAGGACTTCGTCGTAAATCGTCTGAACGCCCAGCTCCACCCTCGTGGCGCCTAGCTTAAGCATGAAGTCTACATCACTAGGCCTCGCCCAATCGGGCCTCGTCTCTAGAGTCAGGCCCACGCAGCGCACCCGAGCCTCCTCATTGGCCAGCTGAGCCTCCTCTAAGCTGACCTCGCCAGCGGGCGGCTGCGGGTATCTATTCATTGCATCTAGGCACTTGGCCACGAACGACTCTTGGTAGTCCCTCGGCATGGCTGGGAAGGTCCCGCCCATTACTATTAGCTCCACCTTGCTCGGGCAGTGGCCCAGTGCCTCGTACTGCCTTAGCCTTGCCTGAACCTGGGCGTAGGGGTCGAAGCCGCACATGATTGCTCTCATTAACGCCGGCTCCTCCCCCGCGTAGCTCTGAGGGCTGTGGGGGGCTCCTCCGAAGCAGTAAAGGCACCTCCCGTGTGGGCAGGGCCACGGCTTGGCCATTACCGCCACTACCGTGACCCCAGACATCACTCTGACTAGCTTCTTAGGCCTTTGGATGGACGCCCACCTCCTTCACAGCTAGAGCCACGTAGTTCTGCGGCAGTAGCGAAGGCCTTGGTGAGAAGCCCTCGAGCCTCAGTACCCTGAGCCCCGCGCCCTCAACTAACTTCCTTAGCTCGCCCTTGGTGAACAGGTGGTAGAACCTTACATACTTGCGCCCTCGATAGGTCCACGGCACCTCCGCGTCCCCCACCTCAAAGAACCTCGGCGAGCCCCCAACCCAGGCCTTAAGCATCCCCCAGAGCGAGCTGAGCCTCCACCTAGACCAGACAGTGAGTAGCAGGAGCCCGCGCGGCTTAAGCACCCTCTTCGCCTCGAGCACGGCCATCATCCTCATCCTCTTAGTCGGGACGTGGTGAATGGAGGCTATGCATAGGACCGCGTCGAAGCTGTCCCCCCTAAATGGCAGCGCCCTCATATCCCCCCTGACGAAGTGCAAGCGCGCCCCCGCCGCCTTGGCTTGCTTGAGCATTGACTTAGCTATGTCGAGGCAGACGCCCTCCCCTCCTCGCTTAGCCAAGTACGCTGCGTGCCTCCCACCTCCGCTCCCTACGTCTAGGAAGAGCCCCGGCCCCCCGACCAGCTCTAACAACTGGCTCCAGGGCCTCCTCCGCTTCGATGAGTAGTCCTCAGCTATTGCGTCGAAGCACTCAGCCACCTCCTTAATGACTAGTACCTCCCTCTCGATGGGTCGCTGAGCCAACTTCTTTATTAGTCCCTAAGGTTAGAGCCGTCTTAAAGGCTGCGGCAAAGGTGCCGTCCTTGAAGAGGGGGCTCTACATCGGCCGCTTCCAGCCCTTCCACAAGGGGCACCTCGAGGCCCTGAAGTGGATACTCTCCCAATGCGACGAGGTAATCATAGGCATAGGCTCGGCCCAATTCAGCCATCAGCTAGACAATCTATTTACGGCTGGGGAGCGCATCGAGATGATAAGGAGGGTGCTAATTAAGGAGGGGATCTTGGATAGGTGCTTGATAGTCCCCATTCCCGACGTCGGCCAGCACTCACTTTGGGTTAGCGTAGTGCGCCAGTACTGCCCTAAGTTCGACGAAGTGTTCACCAACGAGCCACTGACTAGGAGGCTCTTCATAGAGGCTGGCTTTAAGACCTCTTCCATCCCCCACTTTAATCGAAGGGAGTACGACGCGACGAATATTAGGAGGCTCATGGCTGAGGGAGGGGACTGGGAGAAGTACGTTCCGGACGAAGTGGCCTCCTTTATCAAGGAGGTCGGCGGCGTTGAGAGGCTTCGCGACCTGCTTAAGAGCGATAAGGTAAAGCAGGGCCCCTAGGCCCGCCTCTTTGCCTCCTCCCTCTTCTTCTGGGACAGCTTTAGGACGGGGCCGAGGCCCGGCCTCACTTCTGATATTGGCCTCACCTCTAGCAGCCCCTCCTCGAGGGCTGCTTTGAACAGCCCCTCCCCCGCCTCCGTCCTAATTATTACGGTGCTCCACCCATCTGGACTCCCCACGGAGCCTACGGAGACGTCCGCCAGCTCAGAGGTGAAGTCCTGACAGTAGTGGCAGCTCTCTCTAACGCAACCCTTGACCTCGGCCAACGGCACGCTAATCACCTCCTTCCCCGCTGAGTAAGCTATGAACTTGCCCTTAGTTATTGCAAACTTGCTTATGTCGCTCGGCGAGTACCCCTTGGACTTTAGGAACTCCCCCATGAGCCTCTCGTAATTAAAGCTCTCCATACAGAATAGCCCTATTGTTACGGCCACCCTCTCGCCCAGCTTTAGGCAGCCCTTCGAATTGAACTGCATCTGCCTGACTGCCCTGACCTGGCAGGGGGTGCCCACGAAAGCTACCCTGCTCTTCATGTAGCCCTTGACTGCCTCGGCTAGGCCGATTAAGTTGGGGCTGGGGGTGTACTTCGTGCCGGCGCCCTTTATCGCCTCCTCTGGGCTGAGCGCCACCATGGGCCAACCCCTCCACGCCTCCCCCCTGACTCCAGCTACGACCGCGGCGTCCGCCGCCCCGCTCTTTAGGGCGTAAATGAGTAGCGTAGTGACCACTCCACCGTCCTGCGCTACCTTCCCGACCTCCTCAAGCCTCGTTCTAGCGGAGTAGGCCTCGCGGTAGACGCCAATGGGCTCCTCGGGGCCGCGCCTCCTCCTAAATAGCCCCTCCTCCACCACGCTATACGGAACCTCCGTCTGAGGGCAGCTGTGGTAGCATACCTCACAGAGTACGCACTGCCCCACTATCTTCGGCCGCTCCCCATCCATGACCAGGGCGTCGACTGGACAGGCTGCCACGCACCCCCCGCACGAAGTGCAGAGCCCTGGCCTGATCACCTCAGTCACTAAGGTGGCGAATACCTTCTTCTTTGGCTTAGCCGACAAGCCCCATCCCCTGAGGGCCGGCTCTCGCTAAATGGGGAAAGTAAAAAAGCGTTTTGCCTTACAGGGCCCTGCCCGCTGGAAGGGCGCAACTCTTTTTATCCTCAAAGCCCTAGTCCTAGTGGTGGAACATGGGCCTCTGGGACGAGTGGTTGAGGAGGCGCCGCTGGCTCTCCTCCTGGTTCGAGGAGCTGAGCAGGATCATTGAGGACGCCTTCAGGGACATTGCAGAAACCGCCCCGAAGGAGCTCTACCGCGAGTACAAGTTCCCGGACGGGAGCGTCGTTAGGACCCTGGGCCCCCTAGTATATGGCTACGTGGCCACCATAGGCCCTGACGGCAAGCCTAGGATCAGCGAGTTCGGCAACTTCAAGCCCGGCCCCGCGGGGGCCCCAAGGCCTACTGGCGAGAGGGAGCCCTTGGTCGACGTAATCCCGAGCGATAGGGCGGTCCAGGTAGTTGCCGAGATCCCTGGGGTGGAGAAGGACGACATTAAGCTCGAGGCCACGGAGGACGAGCTAGTGATAGAGGCTGAGTCTGAGAGGTACAAGTACAGGAAGGTGTTGAAGCTCCCCTTTAAGGTGGATCCCAAGCAAGCCAGGGCCACGTATAAGAACGGCGTGTTGGAGGTCGTGCTCAATAGGCTTGAGGAGAGGCCTAGGGGAGAGAGGATCAAGGTGGAGTGAGAGAAGAAAAAGGAGGGAGCTTACTCCACACTTATGTTCTCTGCTGGAAAGCCGAGCTCCACTAGAAACTCCCTTACCTTATTTCTGTGGTCTCCCTGAAGCTCTATCCTCCCATTCTTAGCTGTTCCTCCGCAAGCGCAGGCCGCCTTTAGTTTTCCTGCGATCTCCCTTAGGTCTAGGCTCTTGTCATTTATGCCCTCTATTACGGTGACGTCCCTGTTCCACTTACGCTTCTCCACGTAGACCCTAATGATTTGCTGCTCCTTCGCTATTGCCTCACATACGCAGATGTCCTTGGGGAGGCCGCAGACTGGGCAGGTTCCGTTCATCCGTCCCTACTGAGCATAAGCAGGCCTCCGGAGCTATTTAATGCTTTTCCGGCCCGCGCAGGAAAGGGTTATTAGACGGCAGCGCAAGAGTGCCAGGGCCATGCCGTACAGGTGCAGCAAGTGTAGGAGGGTTTTCACTAAGGAGGAGCTCGAGAGGCTGCCGTGGGTCAGGTGCCCCTACTGCGACTCCAGGGTAATATACAAAGTGAGGCCTCCAGTGGTTAAGAGGATTAAGGCCCTGTAGCCCTCCTCGAGAGGTAGGCCACGGCCTCTAGCAGGATCCTAGCTGCATGTATGGACGCCAGCCCGTTGTCGTACGGAGGGGACACCTCAACTAAGTCCAGGCCCACTACCCTCTGGTCTAAGGTGAGGTTCAGGACGTCTAGGAGCAAGCCTGGCCTCAGGCCCTCAGGCTCTGGGTTAGCCACCCCCGGGGCGTACGACGGGTCCAGGACGTCTAGATCTATGCTGACGTACACCCTATCGAACTTCTCCGCCCACTCCCTTATCCTCCTAGCCACCTCCATCGGCCCCACCTCCTCGGCCTCCCAGCTCGTGACTGCCCTCACCCCCCTGCCCTCAGCGTACTCAACCTCCTCTAGACAGGCGGCCCTAACCCCGACCATGAATATGGCGCCACATCCCACCACCTCCGCTACCCTCCTGATCACTGTAGCATGGCTTAGCTTAACTCCCACTGGGTACTCGTCCCTCAGGTCTAGGTGTGCGTCGAAGCAGAGCAGGGCCGGCCTGCCTAGGCCTGTCACAGCGGCATAGGTAATGGTGTGCTCTCCCCCTATTATTATCGGGAGCTTGCCCGCCCCCCTCAGCCTCTGCACTAGCCTCTCTAGCCTGCTCAGGGTCGTCTTGACGTCCCCTTGAACGACTACTAAGTCCCCCAGGTCGTGGGTCGCCACGGCCTCAGAGTCCACCTTCGCCCTCCAGCTGTAGCTCTCGATGTTGGCACTGGCCTCCCTTATGGCTGACGGTGCAAACCTCGAGCCTGGCCTGTAGGTCGACGTTGAGTCGAAGGGGGCCCCTAGGACAACTATCTTAGCTGAGGTGAAGGGTGCCTGGACCCCCTTAAACACGTATGGGGACTGGTTTACGTATATGGCCAGCTCCTCCATGCCCACGTGGCTACAGCCTGGGCAATTTAAAAGGGCTAAGCCCCTGTGGAGGATAGCTTTAAGTCCACTTGATCGCAGGTCGGGCAGGGTATGGATCGCGGAGACAAGGCGGAGAAAGTAATTGAGCTCGCCCAGCGGAGGGGCTTCTTCTGGCCATCCACCGAGCTGTACGGCGGCGTCGGGGGCTTCCTAGACTTCGGCCCCCTGGGGGCCTTAATGAAGAGGAGGCTCGAAGAGAAGTGGCGCAAGTGGTTCGTCTATAGGCACCAAGACTTTATAGTTGAGATAGAGACCCCCATAATCATGGTGGGCAGGGTCTTTGAGGCCTCGGGCCACGTGGAGCACTTCACGGACTACGTCGTTGAGTGCACCAAATGTGGGCGAAAGTATAGGGCCGACCACTTAATTGAGGAGGCCACTGGCCTCAAGGACCTCGAGAGGCTGCCGCCGAATGAGCTGACCCAGCTAATGGAGGAGCACGGGGTCAAATGCCCTGAGTGCGGCGGGCGGCTTGGAGAAGTGAGGACCTTCAACCTACTGTTTAGGACCTTCATAGGGCCCTACACGGAGAACGTTGCCTACGCCAGGCCCGAGGCGGCCCAGGGGATGTTTGTTAACTTCGCTAGGGTGTTCAGACTTGCGAGGGGGAAGCTCCCGCTGGGGATAGCTCAAGTAGGCAAGGTGCTGCGCAATGAGGTCTCTCCGAGGCAGGGGCCCATTAGGCTTAGGGAGTTCACGATAATGGAGCTCGAGCTCTTCTTCGACCCAGAGAATCCCTCGTGCCCCCTCCTCAGCCGCGTCGAGGACGTAGAGCTCCCCCTCCTGACCGAGGAGGACGTGAGGGCCGGGCGCACGAGCCCTAGGAGGGTGAAGGTAAGGGAGGCTGTTGAGGAGGGCCTGATTAAGACTGAGTGGAACGCCTACTTCATGGCCCTGTCGAAGAGCTTCCTGGAGTCCTTGGGCGTGCCTGGCGATAGGCAGAGGTTCGTCGCTAAGCTCCCGGGCGAGAGGGCTCACTACGCTGTGCAGGTCTACGATCAGCAGGTCAGCCTCGAGCGCTGGGGGTGGGTGGAGGTATCTGGCCACGCCTATAGGACGGACTACGACTTGAGGAGGCACATGGAGGCGAGCGGTCAGGACTTAAGCATTTACTGCGGGCCAAGCGCCGTGGAGAGCAGGAGGCTGGTGGTGAGGCCGGTGGTCGAGGCCTTAAAGAGGTCCTTCGGCGAGGGCGCGGCCTTAGCGCTGAGAGAGCTCTCTAACTTAGACCCCCAGCGCGTGTGCGCCGACTTAAGGTCGAAGGGCTATGTAGAGGTGGCCGGCCTCAGATTGACTCACGAACACCTTACGATTAAAGAGGAGGTGGAGAAGTCCGGCAGGCGCCTCATACCCCACGTCGCCGAGCCCTCCTTTGGGGCCGAGAGACTCATCTACGTAGTAATGGAGTACGCCTATACTGAGCGCAATGGAAGGGTTGTGCTCAGCCTGCCCCTGGACTTAGCCCCCATCGAAGCAGTCGTCTTACCCCTCCTGAGCCGAGACGGCCTGCCTGAGCTGGCTCAGCTCGTCTATAGGCAGCTCGTCGACTCGGGGCTGAGGGTCGAGTACGACGAGTCCGGCTCAATAGGCCGTCGCTATGCTAGGGCTGACGAAGTGGGGGTCCCCGTGGCCATAACTATAGATCACCAATCCCTCAAAGACGGCACGGTCACGGTGCGCGACCGCGACACGTGGAGGCAGGTGAGGGTCCCCATTAATGAGCTACCCAAGAAGATTAAGGCGTACCTGTCCGGCGAGCTCGGCTTTGAGGAGCTTGGCGTGAGTTTTAAAAGCCCCCAGGCTAACGAGCATCTAGCTTGAGCAAGGTGGAGAAGAGGCTTAGGATCAAGAGGGTCGAGGGGGTCAAGGAGGGGGAGGCGAAGGTAAACCCTAAGACCATGGAGTTCTTAGGCATAAGGGATCAGCTTGAGGCTGTGATAGGGGGTAAGAAGAGACTAACGTTCAAGGCCGTCCCCAGCGAGGCCGTCCCAGTCAATGAAGTATGGATAAACCCATCTGAGGCAAGGAGCAAGGGCATAGCCGATAACAGCATAGCTACGATCAGGGCCAAGTAAGGGATGGAGGGTGGGGGCCGAAGATAAAAAGGGCGGTGGCTTAGTACTCGGCCTTCTGAGAGATCACCGTGTGCACCTCGTCTACATACCACCTAGTTAGCTCCCTAAACTTATGCCACCACTCGTGAAAGCTCTTCAAGTCCTCGCTTTCAACAACTAGGAACCCTGAGTAGGGCATCCCCCAGCAGTGGGAGTATTCGCCTATGATCCTGACCCCTCCTCCCCCGGGGCTCTCAGCCAACTCCTCGCGGGCAGTAGCCCTCCTAAACTTAGCCCACTCCTCCCTCGCCTTCTCCGCCTCCTCGCGCGTCATACGCCGCACTTTATAAAATACTATAAAACCAAAGGTCACTACTCTCACCGCACAAGTACGTAATTTATATACTCACCCCCCTTTATTTTTGTTGCGCCCGAGCCCCACGACCTTCATTACTTGCTCGTAGTACCTCTCCCTCCTCGTCAGCACTACCTGAAGTAGCTCCCGCCGCCCACTGAGCCTCTCCAGCCACCCCCTCACGAAGACCACATCGTCCTTAGCAGCCTGGAGCCTAAACTCCTCAACGTAGGACACCACACGTTCAACCTCTAGGGCGCTCCTAGGCCCCTCAACCACCTCCTCCACCTCAACTGGGTATATCGAAGGCATGAACCCTGAGTCTCGGTCGTCTGTCACCCTAGCTACTATGGCCACCATGCCCTCCCTGGCCACGTCGCTATACTCCTCGTACTCATTAACTACCTCCCCCCACGCCCTCACTGGCTCAAACTCCACCTTAACCCACCTCCCGAGCCCCTCGTGCTTAAACAGCCCGTAGATGAGCTTCTTGCGTTGGTGCTGAACGTACTCCTCAAAGGCGTAGCTCTGGAACCTCCACCTTCTAGGCTTTGGGGGGTCCTCGAACTCATTCCTAAGGCTCGAGCCCGCCGCATAGGCCTCGCTCAAGAACCTCCTCAGCTCCTCTAGGGCCCCCCTCCCATAGACGACCAAGTCTATGTCGCTGTAGAGCGGGTGGTGAAAGCCGTGCTGAAGGGAGCCAAAGACCCCGAAGTCCCTCGGCCTAAGCCGGCTCTGGCTCTCTATCAAGTCCAGGAGCCCCCTCAGCCCATCCACTAGCGGGTCCGCGGCCGCGGCGAGCAGCTCAGCGAGCCTCTCGTCGGCCCTCCTAACCTCCCCGACCCCCCTGCCGACTGCGACGACGACCTCCTTGAGCGCCCTATGGACGATGGTGTAGTGTGGAAAGCGCTGCTTGACGAAGCGGAGGCCCTCGTCCTCGTAGAACTTGTAGTACCTCCCCCTAGGCCCTTCGCGCACTGCCCTAGCCTCTGGACTCCTGTAGACGCTCTCATGGGCGTACTCGACGTCGCAAATGTAGGCCTCTCGGGGGTGGTCGTAGCCGTATACCCTGAAAACCACCCCCTCCGGCGACTCTATAGCGTCCCTATCTCTCAGCACCAAGCCTCCCGGAGCGAGCGCCCCCGAGCCCCCTCTTAGCAATGCCTCGAGTCACTTATAGGACGTCTGAGCTAGCGAGGAGCTCGCCAGCTCCCCATGAGCCCTCAGCCCCCTCCCTCCCTGATGTGTTGAGTCACCCAGTAGTACACGTCCTCCATGTTAACTTGAGAGACCTCGAAGGAGAGGAGGCCCCTCCTCTCGATTAGCTCACTTATTAGCTTCCTCACTTCCTCCTTATTAGATAGCAGAAAGCGCACTACGTTCCCCACCACTTGGAAGGGGTAGCCAAGCTTGCCCAAGGCCTCTTTAGAGAGACTAGACTTAGAGTAGACCTTGACGTTAAACCGATACCTAAAGGGGAAGCTGCGCAGCAACACCTCAATTCCGCAGCTCTTAATCACTTTGCCCCCAGTCCTCATCAGCACGACTTGGTCGCAGAGCCTCATAACCACTTTCGGATCGTGGTCTACCATCATTACCGTCAGCTCCTTCGCGCTCCTCTTTAAATACTCAACGACTAGCTCCTTCCTGGCTACGTCTAGGTTGGCCGTGGGCTCGTCCAGTAGGAGGAGCCTTGGCCGCTTCATTAAGCCTATGGCTATCCTCACCGCCGCCTTCTGCCCCTCACTGAGGCCGCCGATGGCGCGGTCGCGCAGGTCTCCCATCTTAATGAAGTCCAGGAACTGGTAGGCCACCTCAGGGTCGGAGCCCTGTACCTTGGAGAAGAACCTGAGGGTCTCGTCTAGCGTGAGCTTCTTGTGGAAGTCTAAGCTGGGGGAGATGAAGCTAAGCACCCTCCTGACCCTGCTGGCTTGCCTGACTACGTCTAGGCCGAAGACCCTGACCTCTCCAGAGTCCGGGATGTAAATTGTTGAGATCACCTTAAGCAGCACGGTCTTACCGCAGCCGCTCGGCCCGATGACGGCTACCTTGGCCCCCGTGGGCACTTTAAAGCTAACTTCGTCGAGAACCCTCAGCCTCCTCCCCCCCTTGAGCCTCACCTCCTTCACTAACCTATCGACGGTGACGGCATAATTCACCTCCCAGCACCCCCTCGCGGCCTCCATCGCCGCAAGCCACCCCAGCGCTCAGTACTGCTCTATAGTACCCCACTTCATGGTCAGCCTCTCCACCTTAGCCAAGAGGACCAGCGACGTAATTAAGAAGGCCGCAGTAGCGAATAGAAGCAGCCACTCGTCAGTCAATGGGGTGGCTAGCCTCTCCAAGCTCAGTTCGAACCCTCTGGCCTCTCCAAAGATTAGCAGCTCCCTAAAGGCCCTCAGGCCTATGGCGGTGGGCAGCTTGGCGAGCCACTCGCCCACCATAGGTATGGCCTGAGGGGGGAAGTAGAGCCCGGAGACCACCCCAAACACATAGTGGACCGCCCCGGCCAGCCCCCCTATCCTCTTAAACACTAGCTGGACCGCGGTCAGGGTGATGGCCACGGCTAGCATAAATAGCCACGGCACAGCCAATGCGACTAACACCTTTGCCACCCAGGATGGGGATGTGGAGAGTGCCGGGCAAGTGCCGCCACTTAGTATCAGCAGCGCTGGAACGGCTGTAATGAAGGATAGGCCGAGGGCCTCCACGGTACTTACTATCATCCTACTCACTACAATCGCCGCTGGCGATACTCCATTGCTTAAGAAGAACCCTATTGCCCCCCTCTCTGTCTCCTCGTACAGCGTCGAGAGGCTCGTCACGAGCCCGTTGGCCACCACCGTCCAGTATAAGATCCCCGTTAGCAAGAAGAGGTAGTATGGGTAGCTAACCAGCTCGGTATTGCTCGCAACTACGAACCCTCCCATTATGGCGAAGCTCACGATATTGGCCGACAGTATTAAGGCGTTTACCGTCAGCTCGAACCTATACTTGAGGTCTAGCTTTAAGTACCTCTGGCTGGCGGCGGCTATGACTGCCAAAGTTCTAAGCATCGCCCTCCCTCAACCACTGTCTAATTAGCTCCCTCACTACGTGGCTAACCTTGACCCCGCGGATTGCACACCTCACCTTAAGCTCCTTAAACAGCTCGTCATCCAGCTGGACGTGTAGATTTTTGACCAACTCACCACCTGATCAAAAATTTCCCCCCAGCTAAAAAGGGACCGTGGACCTGGTGGGCTAAGCTAGCGAGGGGGACTCCCTGCGGGAGCTCGAAGGAATGCCCCCTGCGAATGCTCTAGCAGCGGACCCTACCCCTCCCTTAAGTAGAACCTGTAGAGCTCCCTTACCACTTCCCTAAGCTCGCTCTTTACCTTAGACGGGTCAATGCCGCTTACTAAGGCTGCCCTGCTCCAAGGCCGTCCCTGGAGACACTTAGATATCAACAAGTTCTCGCTGGCCGCTGGCAGCGACATCCTAGCCGACCCGGTGCTTAAGAAGTGGGCCTTAACCAGCTCCTTCACTGCATCGCAGGATGCCTCGTACGTCAAGGTGCCCAACACGTACATGGTCAGCCTGGACAGTTGGGACTTAGTCAGCCTGGGCCTCCTCAGCCTGCGCTTAGCTGTGACGCTGGACAGGAGCAGCCTCGCTACCTGGGGCTCTAGGTTGAAGTAGGTATCGGCCAGGGAGTCCACCAGCCTCGCCTTAAACTCGCTGTTCACCTTGTCCACGAGCCCCTTGGCCTCCTGGCTCAGCGGCCTCACTACCACAGCGCTGAACTCTCCTGAGACTAAGTTGCGGGTGGGGCTTAGGTGGACTGGGATGAAGTTATTTCGAATCCAGAAGTTGAGGAGCTCATAGCTAGCCCCAAACCCAGCCCCAACCCAGTCGTAGCCCTCCTCCTCCGCCTCGCGGCAGAGCTCGAGCAGGGCCCTCGTCCCAAACCCCCTGCCCATGAGCTCTGGGTGGGTCGCTATGCGCACTACCCTCAGCCCCCTCAGCTTGGCGAACTTGCTTAGCGCCATGTAGTACCTCGCCACGCATATGGGGATTACGTTGCCGGGCGGCTTGTACCCCCCCACTAGCTTCTCAATCTCCTCATCCGGCACGCCCCCCTCCTCAGCTAAGTGGAGGGCCACTGCCACCTTGCCCCCAGGCAGCTTGAGAACCCTCGCTCGGTGGTGTGGTGCGTCGCCCAACAGCGCCACGTCATCCGGCCTATTGCGGTAGTGTGCAAATACGTAGATCCCTATGAACTCCCTAAGCCTATCCTCCTCCTCTAGGAACCACTTGTCCAAGTCTGGCTCCTCGTAGGTGCAGTGCTCCGGCAGCACGGCCCTCTCTATCTCCTCCAGCTTGGGGGGCTCAGCGTCCAGGAGGAGGGTGTCGTAGAGCCACGCCTCCACCGGGTCGTTGGGAGCGTACCTTATTGGGTGCTTAAGCTCCACGCGCCTTACGTCTATGTCCCCCTCCTCACTGAGGGCCTTGAGGAACCTTAGGCCGAACCCCCTCCCCGCCCCCTCATACCCGTGGACGGTCGACGAGTAGACCGTCCTCTTAAACCTCTTAAGCACCTTAAAGAGGAGGGGCAGGGGTATCCCGGCCGCCTCGTCCACCATAGCTAAGTCAGCCCCCTCGTGGATCAACCTGTAGGGGCTACAGTACTCGAGGGTGCCTAGCTTACACTGCAACCTCACCGGGACCCCTCCCTCCTCCCTCACCTTCACCTTAACGCCCAGCTCCCTCAGGGCCTTAGAGGAGAACTCGAATACCTCCCTAACGTTCTGAGGCTCTGGGGCAGTGACCTTGATTGAGAGGCCCCTCTTGGCCGCCGCCATCAGCCCGGCGGCTCCGAGCCCTAGCACTGCCGACTTACCCCTGCCTCTATTGGCAGTAATTACCAAGGCCCTCCGCCCCCCCTCTAAGAAGCTCTCGAAGCTCTTCAGCGCCTCCACCTGGTCCTGGGTCTTAGCTAAGCTGTATATCTCCCTAGGGAAGGCGAAGTGGCTGGGCAAGGTTATCTTGGTCTGTGGCTGCATAGAGGGAGGGGGAGGGGTCCACGTGCCCGGAGGCCCCTCATTTATTACGTATATGCCCGGGTGCTCCGTAAGCTTCTTCACGAACCTCCTTGCGAACCTCTTCCTCACGTCCCTCTCAGTGTAGGGCGGCACTACGAGCTTACGCTGGAACCTCGTCAGCCTGTTGACTAAATCGCCGAGCGGAGGGGTGAGCATCACCACTAGCCCCCCTCCCCTAACGAGCTCCACGAGCTTACCCAAGTCGTTTGGCCTTAGTTGCTCAGTCAGGTCCATGAAGAGCAGGTCCCAGGTAGTCCCCAGAACCTCGTCCGCGTCGTCGTACAGTAGCCCCCTAACCTCGAGGTCCGGCGGGAGGGACTTAGAGGCCTCCTTAAATAGCGACCCCTCCTCGAGGCTATCGGCGGCGAAGAGGGCCTTGGCTGGGCGGACCACGCTAACGTAAGCCGCTGCCACAGTTGATGCTAGCTCCACGGCTCTCCCAGCTAGCACTACCATCCTTCGTTGATTGGAGGAGACCGCGTCCCTCACTACGTTTAGCAGGCCCTCCTCCATTCTCCCAGCCACTAAGCCCCCTAGGCATTTATAGGCGTTGGCATAGAGCGGCTCCGAGGGCCTAGGCGCGACGTCCAGTCGCTTAATTAGCGCCCGGCTCTACTTGGCTAGGCTGGGGCTGTGGGGGCGTTCGGTGTGCACGTCATAGTCGACTATCGCGAAGGGCCGAGTGAAGTAGTACGCCACCTGACTTCAATGGGCATTGAGGTTAGGCTGGAGAGGCTTGAGGTAGCTGACTACGTGATATCTAAGCGCACGGGCGTCGAGCGCAAGACGGTAATGGACCTAGCATCCTCCATAGCCGATGGGCGCGTCTTTGAGCAGGTGGAGGCCCTGGCGGAGGCGTTTCAGCGCCCCATCCTAATCATTGAGGGCTCGCTAAGTGAGATCTACACTAAGCGCGGCCTCACCCCTGCGCAGGTTCAGGGAGCCCTAGCGTACGTCATTGAGCGAGGAGCCTGCGCGGTCCCCTGCGCCGACCCCCTAGACACGGCCTACTTCATATGTTCCTTGGCTAGACGCGAGCAACTCCACTTTAGCGAGCCAGAGGTGGCCTCCCTCAAGGCCAGGCTGAGGAGGGTCAGGAAGGGGCGCATGGGGGTGAGGGAGGTGCAGGTGGCCCTACTCTCCTCCCTCCCTGGCGTAGGACCTAAGCTGGCTAGGCGCCTCTTGGAACACTTCGGCTCCCCTCGAAGGTTCTTCAGGGCCACGCCGAGGGAGCTCATGGCAGTTCGCGGGATGGGGGAGTCGAGAGTGAGGGGGATAGTCGAGGTTCTAGACACCGCGTTCAAGGCGACGCTCAGCGGCTAACGGGCTCGTTAGCAAGGAGTCGCGGCAGCCGCTCATCATTGGAGTCACTCGTCACTCGTCAGTTGCTGCGTCTAATCATCGCGGCTACGCAGCCCTAGCCGCAGCCGAAATTTATGCTTCTCGGAACTTGACGTTTACCTCAAGGACTATTCCCATCGCCTTGGCCATGTTCTGGAGCCTGAGGAGCTCCTCCCTGAACTTAGTTATCTCACTAAGGCCCTCGGCTAGGCCCATTAGGAACTCCCTCCCCTCCCCTACGTGGGCCCTCGAGACCCCCTCTAGAATTTTCGCGGCCTCCCTCAACCTAACAATGTCGAAGCGCTCCGCCATCAGCTTGGCCACCTCATAGCCATCCTCAAAGCCTAGCAACTACGCCACCCTTACTACGTCGTTGACCTATGGCCTAAAAACGTTTACTGCATGCTCAGCGAGGGCTGCGCCTCCCCACCCACTAAGTTCTCCATGTTGCACTGGGCCCAGCTCCTGTAAACCTTATTAGCTGGGCTGGTTCAAACCTAGCCGAAGTAAGCTGCATGGAGGATGGGTGAATGTACTCCTGGCTAGCCCTCCTAGCCTCCTGCGCAGCCCTACTAGTCGCTGCCGCTGCAGCGGCCGTGGTCCTCTCTAAACCTAAGGGCACTGAGCGCATGGTCGAGATCTACGAGGCTATCAAGCAGGGGGCCAAGGCGTACTTAAGTAGGCAGTATAAGACGCTCCTGGCCTTCATAGTCCTGCTCTCTATAGTGTTCGCCCTAGTCGTGGACTACGGCTACTTCTCCTCCGGGCGCGAAGGGTACTCAGCCTACTTCCCATACACCGGCCTGTCCTTCCTAGTCGGCGCCCTCTTCTCCGCTCTAGCTGGCTACATAGGAATGAGGGTGGCTGTGG
This sequence comes from Candidatus Nezhaarchaeales archaeon, assembly GCA_038894875.1. Classification (GTDB taxonomy): domain Archaea; phylum Thermoproteota; class Methanomethylicia; order Nezhaarchaeales; family B40-G2; genus JAOAKM01. Next base: position 2,823 of record JAWAOK010000008.1, on the reverse strand, counting down.
AGGGTAACGTTAGGACCGCCCACGCAGCTAACGCTGGCCTGAGGGCTGCCTTGAGCACGTCGTTTAAGGGGGGCTTGGTCATGGGGCTCTGCATGGTCGGCCTGGCCCTGCTAGGGGTGACGCTATTCTACCACGCCTACGGAATGAACCCCTTCCTCTTCGCTGGCTTCGGCTTCGGCGGCAGCCTCGTGGCCCTCTTCGCTAGGATTGGCGGGGGCATATACACCAAGTCCGCCGACGTGGGGGCCGACTTAGTGGGTAAGGTGGAGGCTGGGATACCTGAGGACGACCCCAGGAACCCGGCGGTAATAGCTGACGCCGTCGGGGACAACGTCGGCGACGTGGCGGGCATGGCAGCCGACGTCTTCGAGACGTACGCCGTCACGCTAATAGGCGCGATGCTATTGGGCTGGCCCCTCTTTAAGCAGACCGGCAACCTCGCCTTCCTAGAGTATCCACTGGTCCTTGGGGCCATAGCCATCTTCTCAACTATCCTCGGCTCCCTGGTTGTGAGGGTAGGGGAGGGCGGGGACCCGACCTCGGCCATACTTAAGGGCATAGCCACTACCGCAGCGCTGGCGATCATAGGCTTCTACTTCGCTACGTGGCAGCTCTTCAACTCCCTCGGCCTGTTCTACTCAGCCATGATAGGCGTAGTCATAGTCGTCATGCTCGCCATCTTCACTAACTACTACACCTCCTACAAGTACTCGCCCACGAGGTCGATAGCTGAGGCGGCTCAGGCGGGGCCAGCCATCAACCTCATAAGGGGGCTGGCCAACGGCCTTGAGAGCGCCCTCCTGCCAGTGCTAGTCATAGCATTAGGCGTAGTCGGGTCCTACTGGCTCGCCGGAGGGGGCGCGGGAAACGTCGCCATGGGGATGTACGGAGTGGCGGTGGCCGCCATGGCGATGCTCTCCATAGCCGGCATCATAGTCTCTGTCGATGCCTACGGCCCAATAGTTGACAACGCCGGCGGCATTGCCGAGATGGCCGGCCTGGACCCCAAGGTTAGGGACGTTGCTGACGCACTCGATGCCGTCGGGAACACTACGAAGGCCCTGACCAAGGTCTTTGCTATAGGCAGCGCCGGCCTAGCGGCACTCTCGCTCCTGCTGGCTTACATTGAGGAGGTTGCGAGCTACTCCGGGCTCCCCTTAAGCGAGCTCGCGGTCAACCTGTCGCTCGCCAAGCCGGACGTGATCTTGGGCCTTCTGCTCGGAGGCGGCCTGGTGTTCCTCTTTGCGGCCTTCTGCATGAAGGCCGTGGGCAAGGGGGCCTTCGGCATGGTAACTGAAGTCAGGAGGCAGTTTAAGGAAATACCCGGCATCATGGAGGGCAAGGCTAAGCCGGACTACGCTAAGTGCGTAGACATAGCCACCCGTACAGCGCTCAAGGGCATGGCGCTCCCTGGAGCCCTCGTCATAGTGAGCCCAATAGCCATTGGCTTCATATTCGGCCCCTACGCCTTAGCGGGCCTCCTCATAGGCAGCATAGTCGCGGGGCTAGCCCTGGCCTTAATGATGGCCAATGGAGGGGCGGCGTGGGACAACGCCAAGAAGTACATCGAGACTGGCGCTCTAGGTGGGAAGCGCTCCCCAGCCCACGCGGCTGCCGTCGTTGGGGACACGGTCGGAGACCCCTGCAAGGACACGGCCGGCCCAGCCATAAACCCGATGATAAAGGCTATAAACATGATCTCAATAATCTTCGCCGGCCTCATAGTGGCTGTCCTTGCCTGACCCTTTTTCTCACTCTGCGCCCAGGCCTGAGCATAGGCACTGGATGGATGAGTTCGTAGACCGGCTAATGGCTAATAGCACAGAGCACGTCGTTGAGAGCGGCACCTCCATCTCCGGGCCAGCGCACATAGGGAACGCTTGCGACGTGATTTTAGCGGAGACCGTGAAGCGCCTCATAGAGGAGCGCCGAGGCAAGGCCGTCTCCATTTGGGTCGCCGACGACATGGACCCGCTGGACTCAGTCCCCTACCCCGTCGACCCCTCTGCGTTCAGCCGCTTCCTGGGCATGCCGTACATAGACATCCCAGACCCCCGTGGCTGCTGCCGCAGCTGGGCCGAGCACTTCACTAACGAATTCCTGGACTCGCTCGAGAAGCTCGGCCTAAGCCCCCAATTTAAGTCGGGGGCGTTGATGTATAAGGACGGCACGTACCTCCCATTCATTAGGGTGGCGCTCAGGGGCGCTGGGGAGGTGAGGAGGATATTTGCGGAGGTCAGTGGGGCTAAGAAGCCCCAGGACTGGCTCCCATACATGCCCGTATGTGAGGCATGCGGCAAGATAGCCACTACGTTAGCCTACTCCTTCGAAGGGGACCGCGTGGCCTACCGCTGCACCCTCGATGCGGGCTACGCCAAGGGCTGCGGCTATGAGGGGGAGGTAGACATTAAGGAAGGTAGGGGGAAGCTCCAGTGGAGGGTTGAGTGGGCCGCCAGGTGGGCGGCCTTCAAGGTCACCGTGGAGCCCTTTGGGAAGGAGCACGCCTCAGCCGGAGGGTCCTACGACACTAGCAAGGTGATCTCTGAGAGGCTGTTCAACCACCCAGCCCCCCTCCCCCTCATATACGAGCACGTAATGATTAAAGGCAGGAAGATGTCGAAGTCTAAGGGACTCATCTTCACTCCGCAGGACTGGCTCGAGGTGGCTCCCCCCGAGTCCCTCAAGTTCTTCTTCTTCAGGGTCTACCCCACTAAGCATAAGGACTTCTCGGCTGAGGAGATGCCCAGGATAGTGGGCGAGTCCGATAGGGCCGAGCGGGTGTACTATGGGATCGAGGAGGGAGGCGACGCGAAGACCTCGCTC
>JAWAOK010000007.1:0-30717 GCA_038894875.1 Candidatus Nezhaarchaeales archaeon | reverse complement strand
CACCCGCCCCCCTCCCTGACCCTTATCTCAGAGGGCAGCCCCCTCATCATCACCACCCCCCCCCTCCTAGCCTCGCGGTAGAACTCCTCGTACCCCTTCCCAGCCGCCCTGATGTCGTTAAAGCAGAGGTACACGTCCATGGCGTCGCCGTACTTGCGCTTGAGCTCGTATGCGTGCTTGAGCCCAGCCATGCATCCCACGCGGCAGCAGTAGGCCAGAGCCGTCTGGTCCCTCGAGCCTGCGCAGAGGACCACCGCGACGCTCTTGGGCCTCTCCCCCCTGGACGGCATCACTACCTCCCCCCTCGTGGGCCCGTCGAGGCTCAGCATGCGCTCTAGCTGAAGCCCGCTCACTACGTCTGGAGACGCGCCGAACGAGAGCTCCCGCTTTAGCGTCAAGTCGAGCGGGTCGTAGCCCACTGCCAAGATCACCGCGTCAGCCCTCAGCTCCACCTCCCTCGCCCCCTCCTCTAGGTCCACGGCCCCCCTCGGGCACGCCTCCGCGCAGGCTCTGCAGGAGCGGTCCCTGAAGTAGGCGCAGCTCCCCTCATCGAGCACGTAGGCCCTCGGCACGGCCTCCTTAAACGGGAGGTATATTGCCTTGCGCCTGCTCAGGTTGAGGTTGAACTCGTCCGGCGCCTCGGCGGGGCAGACCTCGGCGCACTTGCCGCAGAGGTCGCACTTGGACGGGTCGACGTGCCTGGCTCTCTTTATCAGCCTGACCTCGAAGCCCCTCCCTGAGCGCGTGGCTGAGGCGGGCTCTGCGCAAGTGAGCACCTCTATGTTCGGGTCCTCAACCACCGCCCTCATCCTCGGCTTGAGGAGGTCCATGGCTGAAGTTAGCTGCGGGTAGAGCGAGTGCAGCTGAGCCACCCTGCCGCCCAGGCTGGGGCCGGACTCGACTAGGCACACCTTCGCCCCGAGCGCGCTGGCCCCCAGGGCGGCCTCCATGCCAGCTATACCCCCGCCGACGACTAGTATCGAGGGCTGGGCTACCTTCAAGGCACCCTAGGCAAGGGGGCGCCTCACCTCTTAAGCTTTAGGCAGGCGCCATCAGCCCATTTATCCTTATAAAGCCACGGAGCCTTGAGAGGGAGGGGCCTATGGCCTCGCCGCCCCTCTTAGACTTAATGACCAACAGGGGGCCTGAGGCGGACGCTAGGGAGAGGCTGAGGAGGGTCCTGGGCTCCCACGACCCCCACGCTTGCTACGCCTGCGCCCGCTGCACTTCTGGCTGCGAGGCGATGGAGCTCCTCGAGAACTTCCCCCACAAGGTCGTCGGCCTAGCCAAGCTGGGCTTCCTGAGCGAGCTAGTCAGCAGCGAGAAGATCTGGGCCTGCATGCAGTGCCTAAAGTGCACGGAGCGCTGCCCTCAGGACGTGGCGCCTAGCGACGTCTTCCTGGTGCTCCGGAACCTAGCCGTTAAGGAGGGGGCCAAGGTGCCCGAGGGCTTCTTCAAGGCCTTGGAGATGATAATGGAGAATGGCTACATTCAGCCGGTCCAGGAGGTGGTGGCCAGGACCTTCGAGACCTTCGACCGCAAGTCCCTCGGCCTGCGCGAGAGGCCCCCCGGGCCGGCCGACGGGGAGAAGTTTAGGGAGGCCTTGACGGCCAGCCTGGAGGGGGTGCTCTAGTGCCGTCCATTAGGGCGTCGCTCTACTTAGGCTGCACCGTAGCTACCGACGAGTACGCCTACGAGCTGTCCACGATCAACACCCTCCCGAAGCTGGGCGTCGAGCTAGAGTACCTAGAGGGCGCCTCGTGCTGCGGCTCCCCACTAAAGTCCATTAGCGCCAGGTCCTTTGCGTACCTATCCGCCCGCAACCTCTCCCTAGCTAGCGCCGCTGGCCCGGACCTCCTCACCCTCTGCCCGGGCTGCCACCTCTCCTTCTGCGAAGTAGCTCACTACGTTAAGCTTAGCCCCCAGCTCAAGGACGAGCTCAACTCCCAGCTCAGCCTCGAGGGCCTGAGGTACGAGGGCGAGGTGAGGGTGTGGCACGTGGTCGACCTCCTGCACGACGGGCTGGGCTTGGATAGGGTCAGGTCCGCGGTCTCTAGGCCCCTGAGGGGGCTGAGGCTCGCCACCCACGTCGGCTGCCACGCCATAAGGCCCAGTAGGCTGCCCAGGGTCGACGATCCCGAGCGCCCCACTAAGCTAGATAGGCTCGTCGAGGCCCTGGGGGCCGAGGTCGTGGACTACCCCGAGAAGCTGGACTGCTGCGGCGCTGGCTTCCTCCTCTGCAACCCCCAGGCCGGGCTGACCGTGGCCGGCCTAAAGGTCAGGGCGCTCCAGGCCCTGGGCATCGACGGGCTCGTCGTGGCCTGCCCCCTCTGCCACAAGATGCTCGGCCAGAAGCAGCAGTCCGCCGGCCAGGCCCTAGGGGCTGAGCTGAACTTACCCGTGGTCTACTACACTCAGCTCCTGGGGCTGGCCATGGGGGAGGGGGAGAGGAGCCTGGGGCTGATGCTAAACCAGAGCCCTGTGGAGAGGATCTTAGAGAAGCTGAAGTGACTTAATCAATTGCACCCCCGCGGCCCGCCGTGCTGAGTCCATCGGCTGAGGCCTGCCGCTCGACGGCAGGCTTTTTACGCCACTCCTGCGCGAGGTGCATCAACCTTGACCGTAGTTGCTGAAGTAAAGGTAATCCCCGTAGGGGTCGGGGTTAGCACCAGCCCCTTAGTGGCCGAGGCCGTCAGGGCGATAATGGAGGCCGGGCTGAGGGCGAGGCCCACCCCCATGTGTACAGTATTTGAGGCCAGGAGCGCAGAGGAGGCCCTCAGGGCCGCCCTCAGGGCCCACGAGGCAGTCCTTAGGGCGGGCGCCGTTAGGGTGCTGACCACGGTAACTATCGACGAGCGCAGGGACGTAGAGCACACCATGGACTCTAAGCTGGCGAGCCTAGAGGCTAAGTTAAAACCCCGCTAGGGGGACCGCCAACTTTTTATCTAACTTTTTCGCAAATGCTCAGTCGGTATGAACGTAAGGCCCGAGCTGGGGGAGAAGGTAGCGGAGCGGTTTAAGGAGGAGGTCAGGAGGGTTAGGAAGTACAAGGTGCGGGAGCTCTGCCTAATTACCCACAGCATAGACGAGGGCTTCGTTAAGGAGTACGTGGAGCCCTTCTTCACCCACGTCCGACTCATTGTAGACGCGTCCTCCCTCGAGAGGGATAGGCGCAGGCAGGCGGGGCTCTGGAGGACCCTGGCCCAGTTGAGTGGGACGTATAAGAAGAGGCTGTCCGTGAGGCAGCGCGCCAACGTCTACGCCACGCTGCTGCTAGCCTCCACGCGGAGGGGGGCTAGGTTCGGCATGCTCATTGACACTCCCGCGTGGGCCTCTCTGTGGAGCCAGGGGGCTGGGCCCTGGTTGACCATGTTCACTAGTGACGAGGACGAGCTAGCGCTCCTCCAGAAGAGCTTCGACGAGCTCTTCAAGTCAGCTAAGCTAGTTAAGCTCAGGAAGGCTAAGCTGGGGGGCTGAGCCCCACCCACCCCCCTCTTCTTTTTAAGCGTAGACCCTCGGGCTTATGGCTACGGCGGCCTCGATGCCCAGGCCGGCCGAGGCCTCGGCCCCGATCCCCCTGACGCGCTCTAGGAGCGGCCCGTCGAGCTTTGAGGCTAGGTCTATGTAGAAGAGGAACTTCCACGGGGCCCCCTCGGCCCTAGTGAGCCTCCAGTACCTAGCCTTGTCCCTCCTAATCCTGGCCTCCCTCTCCCTCCTGAACTCCTGCAGCCCCACCCTCCCCTCGAGTAGGGCCTCGGCGTGCTCAGTGCTCCACCTGTACAAGTCGAGGACCGTGTAGTCGGCAATGCGGAGGTGCAGCTTCCACTGCCTCAAGTCCATGTCCAGCCTGGACTCGACGAAGTCGGTGGCTAGCCTGGCCACCCCCTCCACGGCCCTGCGCCCGACGACTAGCACCGGGGACACGTAGGCTGAGGCGAGCACTATCCCCTCGACCACCCTGAACTCCTCCCCCAGCGCCTCGGCCAGGGCGCGGGCGAGCTCAGCCAGGGCGCCGCTGGGGTACGCAAGCTCTACGAACGGCCTCCCACCGAGCTTGCCCTCGAAGAAGCCCCGAGCCTCCTCTAGCGTTGCTGGAGGCACCCCGAGGTTCCTGTACTTGAACCTATCACGCAGCCACCTCACCCCCTCCTCGCCCTCCTCTACGTCTAACAAGACGACGCCCCTGAGGTTCTTCACTATCGAGGCGTACCTCGAGAGCAACCCTACCCTCGTAGACCCCCACTCACTTTTAGGCTTCTGGCGGCCAGCTGGCTCAAGAGCCCGCTAGGCCTCGAGCCCGTAGAAGCCCACTGCATTACTTAGGCAGGCCTCGGCGGCCCCCTCTAGCGGGACCCCCTTTAGCTTAGACAACATGTCGACCACCTCGACCACGTCCCTCGGCTCCGCGCTCCTACCGAACCTCCCCTTGTAGTAGACTGGGCTGTCCGTCTCAGAGAGTATCCTGTTGAGCGGAGCGTGCTTGACCGCCTCCCTATGCTCCTGGCTGTAGTCGATGGCGGGGGTGGCGGAGATGTAGTAGCCGCACTCAAGCAGCTCCCTTAACACGTCGAGGGGCCCGCTGAACCAGTGGAAGAGGGCCTCCACGTCCGCCTCCTTCACCATCTCTAGGCAGTCCCTCCATGCCCCTCGGCTGTGGACGACCACCGGCTTGCCGACCTCCTTGGCTATCTTAAGCTGCCTAGCGAAGACCTCGCGCTGCAGCCCCCTAACCTCCTCCCTCCTCCTAGCCTCGGGCAGCCAGTAGTCTAGGCCCACCTCCCCCAGCGCCACGGCCTCGCCTATCTTGTCCCTGACGAGCTTGAGCAAGGCCTCCACGTCCAGCCCAGGCTCGCTCAAGCTCCAGGGGTGGATGCCGACGGCGGCGAGCACCCTGGGCTCCCTGTACCTCGCCTGGGCCTCTATGGAGAAGGCTATCGAGCCCGCGTCTGAGGAGGCGGTCACGATGGCCACTACGCCCGCGCCCGCCGCCCTCGACAGCACCTCCTCTAAGCGCTCCACCTCATCGAGGTGGGCGTGGGCATCTATGAACCTCACTACGGCTCCCTCGCGCCCGAGGGCCCGACGGCCTGAGCCCACTGCTTAGTCGCCCTATAAAAGTGAGCCCTGCGCCTTAACGCCTTGGGAAGCTGGCGGCCCGGGCTCGGGTTTTAGAGCAAAGCTTATCTAGGGGCCTCATGCTGCTGCCTCAGTTGGCGATAATGAGCCTCTGGAAGTTAAGGCTCTCCATCATAGGCACGCTGGCCGCCCTGATAGGACTATCCACCCTATTCTTCGCAGCCATCTTGCACTTAAGCGGCCTCGTAAACTTGGCCAGCCTGAGCGGCCTGAGCGTCCTAATCGGCCTAGTGGTGGCCTTCAACCTCCTCCAGTGGCTCGTGGCCCCCTACATGATCGACGCAATGTATAGGGTCAGGGAGGCCGACCGCAGTCGGTACGGCAGGCTGTACTCCATGGTCGAGGGCCTCTGCAGGAAGATGAGGCTCAAGGTCCCCAAGCTAATGATAGCCGACCTCCCCGTGCCGAACGCCTTCGCCTACGGCTCCCCCCTCACTGGTAATAGGGTCGCTATTACCACGGCCCTCCTGCGCGAGCTAGAAGAGGAGGAGGTCGAGGCCGTGATCGGCCACGAGCTGGGCCACCTCAAGCACCGCGACGTCCAGGTGATGATGTTGGCCTCGGTCCTCCCGGCGATCTTCTACATAATAGGCTACAGCTTGATGTGGAGGAGCCTCCTCGGCTACAGGAGCGAGGGCGAGAGGAGCGCAGGCCTCGCGGCCCTCGTGGGCCTCGCCAGCATGGCGATCTACTGGCTCCTGTCCCTGCTGGTGCTCCACTTGAGCAGGCTCCGCGAGTACTACGCCGACCGCAGGAGCGCGACGACCGTTGAGGACGGGGCTAGGAAGCTCAGCGAGGCCCTAGCCAAGATAGTCTTCTCCTCGAGCCGGGCGCGCATCCGCAGCGGGGACCAGGGCCTCAGCGCCTTCAAGACCCTCTTCATAGAGGACCCCGACAGGGCCCCCTCCGACGCGCTCCTCCTCTCTAGCTACCGCGTTAAGAGCGACGAGGAGCTCGTCCGCTCAATACTAAGCCGCCGCATAACCTGGGCCGATAGGATCGCCGAGCTCTTCTCGACCCACCCGAACATAGTTAAGAGGCTCAGGGCCCTTCAGGAGCTGCGCTGAGCCGCTCAGCCCTCCTTATGTAGCTCCCTCCCCTCCCCCACTACTAGGATTGGGTAGGCGTCCAGGCTGAAGGGGTCGCCGCTCCAGACGGTGAAGGAGGCCCACTTGCCTGGCTCTAGGGCGCCCAACACATCGTCCACGCCCAGGATCTGGGCGTTGCGGAGGGTTATTAGCGACAGGCACTCCTCCTTGCTTAGGCCGAAGCGCCTGAAGAACCTGAGCTGCAGGAAGAGGTTTCGCTGGAGCACCGACGGGTGGTCGCTCATTAGCCCGTAGAGCGGCGAGACCTCTATCAGTAGCTTCGCGTTGCGGTAGCTCTCCCTGCGCAGCTCAGTCTTGTATGGGAAGGAGTCGACGGGCCCGTACACTATCGGGACCCCGGCCTCCTTGAGGCGCCTAAATACCTCCCTAGACGCAACGTCGCACAAGTGCTCTACTGTAGCCTTGAGGCCGTACTCCCCCCTAAGCTTGAGGAGCGCGATCACGTCGTCGGCTCGGTGGGCGTGCACCCTCAGCACCTCCTCGCCCCTCAGGACGGGGAAGAGGCCCCTCAGCTCCGGCTCCACCTCGTCCACGTCCTTCTTCCCCTGCTCCACGAGCCTCATCATCGACGCCGCCTTGTCCAGCCACCTCCTCAGCACGGCCACTACCCCCATCCTAGTGTGGGGCCTCGTCCCCTTCCAATCCTCCACACTCCTGGGGTTGAAGCCGAGCGCCACCTTGATCCCCCCCGGCTTAATGTAGGCCTCCTCCACGTCGCCCCCGTAGTTCCTTATCACCGCCCCCCTCCCCCCTATGATGTTCGCGCTTCCAGGCAGCACGCACGAGTACAGGACGCCGAACTCTATGGACTCCTTGAACGACGCGTCGTCCATGTACACGGAGTATATGGCGTCGGCGAGCGAGACCACCGACTCGAAGCGCTCATTGACCTCGGCCTCCCTGCTGGGCTCCCCGGCCCTCTCCATCCCTATGTGGCAGTGGGGATCGATGAAAGCCGGCGTGATGACGGCGCCCTCGAACTCCCACACCTCAGCGCCCTCGGGCCTCTCCCGGCCAACGTAAGTGACCTCCCTCCCCTCGAAGGCTAGGTAGGCGTCCCGCAGGGGCGGCTCAGGCCTCCCGGTGTAGATTAGCGAGGCCCTTACGCATGGCATAGCCATATTGGGGAGCGCACGCTGCGACTTAAAGGCCGCGCGGCTGCGCAGCCTCGCCTGGCCGACCCAAACGCATAAATATCCTCCACTAGGCCCCCTCCCCCGGGGTCCTCCTTGGATGCCTTCGACCCGAAGGCCTTCGTAGAGGAGAGGGTTGAGGAGATCAGGAGGGTCGTCGGGGGCGGCAGGGCCCTAGTGGCCGCCTCTGGAGGGGTCGACAGCACCACCTGCGCCGTCCTAACCCACATGGCCATAGGGGACAACTTAGTCTGCGTAGTCCTCGACCACGCCTTCATGAGGCTGGGGGAGCCGGAGCGCGTCGCAGAGGCCCTCTCGAGACCCCCGCTGAGCCTCCCGGTCAAGCTGGAGCGGGCCCAGGAGCGCTTCCTAAGGGCCCTCGAGGGGCTCAGGGATGCTGAGGAGAAGAGGAAGGCCTTCAGGTCGGTGTTCTACGAGACTCTAGCTGAGGTGGCCAAGAGGGAGGGGTGTGAGTACTTAGTCCAGGGGACCATCTTGGCGGACGTAATTGAGACCAAGGGGGGGGTGAAGACGCAGCACAACGTCCTGGAGCAGGTGGGGATAGGTGCGCGCGAGCTCTACGGCTTTAGGGTGGTCGAGCCCCTCGCGCCCCTCCTCAAGTGGCAGGTCAGGGAGGTCGCGAGGTACCTAAAGATCCCCCCTGAGGTGAGCGAGCGCCAGCCGTTCCCTGGGCCAGGGCTCCTAGTCAGGGTCGTTGGGGAGGTGCGGGCGGACAAGCTGGCGGTGCTGAAGAGGGCCACTGAGGTCGTCGAGGAGGAGCTGGAGCCCTATAGGCCGAGCCAGTACTTCGCAGCGATATTGGACAATGAATTCATGGCGAGCCCCTCCGTCGAGGCCCTGAGGGCCCTCGTCGCCTCCCGCCTGGGCGTCGGCCTCAAGAGCGTGGCGCTCAGGCTCTTTAGCGATAGGGCCACGGGCGTGATCGAGGGCGTTCGCAAGTACGGCGGCGTCCTCGCAATTAAGTGCCTGAGCGGGGGGAGGGCCTACCTGCCGCCGCTGGGCGCCCTGCTGGAGCTCCAGAGGGAGGTCGCTGAGGCGGACCCGTCAATCGTGAGGGTCCTTTACCTAGTCTCCGGTGCTGAGGAGGGCGAGGGGAGGTACTCGATAGTAATTAGGGCGGTCGAGACGGGGGACTTCCTCACGGCTCAGGTGGCCGACGTCCCGTGGAACTGCTTAGTTAGGGCCGCCGAGCGAATAATGGAGGCCTGCCCCAGCGTCTCCTCTGTGTACTACGACGTTACCCCCAAGCCCCCAGCTACGATAGAGATGGAGTAACCGGCCCCGCGCCGTCCCGACCTCGCCCCTGGGCGCTGAGCCTTCCGGGCCAGTGAAGCTGGGCGGGAGGGGGTGGGCTCCGTGCCCAACCCCGCTGAGCGACCCCGGCATACGCACTTGCGACTTCCCAAATTAGCGATGTTACTGTCGGGCTGTCGCTACTACCGTGCCCACCTCGGCCCGCAATCCCGCTCGCGCCTAAGCTATTGGCGCCGCAACCTTAAGTTAGCGCATCAATACTAGCCCAGCGCCCCTACTTTACCTTCTCAACTACTATCGCGGGACAGACCCTCGTGATGCCGTCCATCGAGTTTAACCTATCTACGAAGCTCACGAGGTCACTGCTACTCTTGAACCAGCACTCAGCTATCAGCACGTGATCTCCGCTCGTAGAGTAGAGGCTGACGACCTCCTCCAGCTCTCTAAGGCTCTTAATCACGCTTATCAGGCTTTCAGGCCTCGTATCGATGCCTATGAAGGCGTGGACCTCATAGCCAAGCTTCTTAAAGTCCACCTCAATGGTGTAGCGCGTTATGACCCCTCCTTCCTCGAGCCTCCTGACCCTCTTCCTAACGGCTGCCTCAGTAACGCCGAGCTGCTTAGCTATCCTCGAGAATGGAGTCCTCGAGTTCTCCCTCAATAGCCTCAGCAGCTCTGAGTTCGAAAAACGAACCACAGACATATATACCCTAACCGGCTTATAAGCAGTACTCGGACCGGGTGGGTATATGGCGGAGGCTAAGGGCAGAATGCCCCTATTGGGGGACAGGGCCCCAAGCTTCGTGGCTAATAGCACTAGAGGGGTGATAAGGTTCCCCGACGACTACAAGGGCAAGTGGGTTGTGCTGTTCTCTCACCCAGCGGACTTCACGCCAGTGTGCACCACTGAGTTCGTCGCCTTCCAGAGGAGGTATGAGGAATTCAGGAAGTTAAACTGTGAGCTCGTGGGCCTAAGCATAGACCAGGTCTTCAGCCACATAAAGTGGATCGAATGGATTAGGGAGAAGCTCGGGGTCGAGATCCAGTTCCCCATAATAGCTGACGATATGGGCTGTATAGCCCAGGCGTACGGCATGATCCATCCTGGAAAGGGCACCAATACCGTCAGGGCAGTGTTCGTAATAGACCCTGAGGGCGTAGTTAGGCTGGTGCTCTACTACCCGCAAGAGCTCGGCAGGAACATTGATGAGATACTCAGGGCTGTAAGAGCCCTCCAGATATCTGACAGAGAGAGTGTAGCTATGCCGGCGAACTGGCCCAACAACGAGCTGATAGGGAGCAAGGTCATCATACCGCCCCCGAGGGACATTCAGACGGCCATGGAGAGGCCGAAGAAGTACGAGTGCTACGACTGGTGGTTCTGCTACAGGAGCTTATAGGCGGGGCTCCGATGGACGGCCCCCCTCTAATTTTTCATCCCCCGCCCCTCAACCGAGCCCCTCTGATAGAGAGAGCATACCTGGCACCTCGGTTCTCTCTAAGGGATTCCTCAGCCGGCCCCCTACGCCTCGAGGAGCTCTATGGGGGCGCGGTCCAGGGCCTCGCACCCCCAGCTGCGGACGATCGCCGTGGACTCTAAGCCGACCCCCCACCACCCAGGGAGCACCACCTTGGGCTCCACGGCTAACGCCATCCCCTCCTCCAGCGCCATCCCCTCCTCCCCCAGGACAGGCGGCTCGTCTAACTCGAGCCCCACCCCGTGCCCAACGAAGGGGACCCTCTCAGCCCCCCTGCCCATGAACCCCTCGCCGAGGCCCAGCTCGCGGGCCAGCTCCACCGCGCTCCGGTAGACTTCACTCGCCCTCGCGCCTCGCCTCGCCCACCTCAGCACCCCGCGGTACACCTCCTCGACCGCCCTAAACACCTCGACCACCTCCTCCCTCGGCCTGCCCAGGACGAAGGTCCTAGTTACGTCTGAGCTGTAGCCCATGCAGCGGCCGGAGACGTCGACCCAGACGACGTCCCCCCTCCTCAGCTTCCTATTGGAGGAGCCCACAGGGCACGCTGGGCTCACACCGACCCCCGCGCTCACCGCCCCTATCCTGCTGGGCCTCACGTCCCCAGGCAGCAAGACCACTAGGTTTGGCATGTGGTCCCCCCAGCTGCGCATGTCTAGGTACCCGTCGTGGCCCGCCTCGCGCAGCACCCCCTCCAGCTCAGCAGCCGCCCTAACGCCGCTCACCCCCTCCCTAAGCACTTCCGGAGCGGCCTCGAGGACTAAGTCGCACTGCCTAGCCGCCTCCCTGAGCAGGCGCTGCTCGAGCTCGTCCTTCACCTGCCTGAGCCTCAGGATCATCCCTGAGATGTCCACGCTAGCGGCCCCCTCGGCGAGCAGCCTCCTATGCAACCTTACTGGCAGCCTGTCCTCCTCAAAGCCCACCCTCCTGAGCCCGGCCAGCCCCTGGGCCACCTCGCCGAGCCCGCGGGCCTCTACACACTTGACGCGCGCCTCCTCCGAGGCCCTCTCGAAGCTCCTAACTACGTACAGCACGGCCTCCCCCGTGGACGGGACCACGAGCACCCCCTTCTGGGCCGTGCCAGTGAAGTAGTAGACGTTAACTGGCGAGGCAATGACTGCAGCCTCTACGCCAGCCTCCCTGAGCTCCCCCTGAAGCCTCTCTAAGCGCCCCTCGTAGGGCTCCACGCCCCTCCCCCATTACCGGCTCAGCCAGGCCCTCTTAAGGGTGGCCAGGCAATGGGGCGCAAGGCTTAGCCCCCGGCCCCCCACTGGCACCCGGAGCTGAGGTTGGGCAGGCATAGGCTGGAGAGGCTCAGGCAGTCGCTGGCCGAGGGGGGGATGAGGGCGGCCATCCTCACCCACTCACCAGACGTCTTCTACTTCGCTGGGACAGCCACTAGGTCCACGCTCGTCGTCCCTACTGAGGGGGAGCCGGTGCTGCTCGTCCAGGTCGGCTTCGAGAGGGCGCTCAGGGAGTCGTGGGTGAGGGACGTGAGGAGGGGAGGAGGGGCGGCTGAGCTCAAGGGGCTCCTCGAGGAGCTAAACATTAAGCACGGGGCCGTGGGCCTGGGCCTAGACGTAGTCTCAGCCAGCTTCTACCTCAAGCTCTCTAAGCTCTTGAGCGGCTGCGAGATAGTCGACGTGTCCCCGACGGTCTTGAGGATTAGGGCGGTGAAGGAGAGGGAGGAGGTCGAGCTGATAGAGAGGGCGGCCGAGATCTCTAGGGTGGGCCACAGGAGGGTGGAGGAGGTCCTAGAGCCGGGGATGACCGAGCTAGAGCTAGCGATTGAGGTGGAGGCGGCGCTCAGGAGGGCTGGCCACGACGGCTTCATAAGGCACCGCACTTGGAGGTGGGGAGGCTATGGCGTCATCGGCCCCTCAGGCCCGAACTTGGGCGTCGTCTCTGGGCCCGGGGCCATAACCATCACCGGGTCTGGCTACTGCCCAGCCATCCCCTACGGCCCATCGAGCAGGAGGATCGAGAGGGGGGACCTAGTGTTAGTGGACTTCGTCACTAGCTACATGGGCTACCACCACGATGAGGCTAGGATGTATGCAGTGGGGGACGTGGAGCCTAGGAAGGTTAGGTCGTTTAAGATAGTTAAGGAGGCCGAGGAGGCCGCGCTAAGTGCTGCGGAGCCTGGGGTGCCGGCCAGCCGGCTATACTGGGAGGCCAGGGGGGTCTTTGAGCGCGAGGGCCTACTGGACTACTTCGCTGCTTACGCCAGCTACCCTCAGTACACCTACTTGGGCCACGGCATAGGGCTCGAGGTGGTCGAGGAGCCTGACGTGAGCCCTAGGAACAGCGAGCCGCTGAGGCCGGGCATGGTCGTCTGCCTAGAGCCCAAGCTGGTAGCCCCCGACTGGGGGGCTAGCTTCGAAGACACGGTCCTCATTGAGGAGGGCGGGCCCCGCGTCCTAAGCAAGTCGCCGCGTGACTTGATCTACGTCTGACGCCGCGCGCCCGGCGCCTCGAGTCGACCTCACTAGGCTTAAGTGGCTAGGGCTGGAGCTGAGCGCGGGCGGGCCGCTTGAACGAGACTCAGGCGATGGTGAAGGAGGTGGCCAGGCGCTTCGCTGAGGAGGAGGTTGAGCGACTGGCGAGGGAGATAGATAGGTCGGGCTCCCTGCCCGACGGGCTCAGGCGCCGCTTAGCCGACCTGGGCTTTTACGCCATCCCCTTCCCCCAACGGTACGGCGGGGTTGGCGCGGGCTACCTAGCCCTAATCTTGGCCCTGGAGGAGATAGCCAGGGCATCGATGGCAGTCAGCCTCAACGTAAGCGTCCAGTTCCTGGCCTCAGAGGCGATCTATAGGTACGGCAGCGAGGAGCAGCGGGCCAAGTACCTGCCCGGCATGCTGAGGGGGGAGAGGCTCGGCTGCTTCGCCTTCACTGAGGCCTCGACGGGCAGCGACCCAGAGATGATAGCGACCACTGCAGAGAGGGTGCCCGGCGGCTTCAGGCTTAGGGGGGTCAAGCAGATGATATGCAACGCCTCAATAGCCGACTTGGCCATAGTGTTCGCTAAGGATGCTGAGGCGGGGGGGCTGACGTGCTTCATCGTTGAGGCTGACAGGCCCGGCTTTGAGAGGCTGGGGGACGAGGAGCTCATGGGCCTGAGGGGCCTTAGGGTCGGCTCCTTCGCCTTAAACAACGTGGAGGTCCCCGAGGGGAACGTCCTGGGGAGGAGGGGGGAGGGCTTCAGGATGCTGAGGAGGCTAATAGCGTACAGCAAGGTGGCCCTATCCGCCCAGGCCGTGGGCCTAGCCCAGGCGGCTCTCGAGGAGTCGATTAAGTACTCTAAGCAGCGCACTCAACGCGGCAGGCCCATCGCGGAGTTCCAAAGCATCCAGTGGCTATTGGCCGAGATGGCCACCCTCGTTGAGGCGGCTAGGTCGCTAGTCTATAGGGCGGCTGAGTTAATGGACCAGGGCAGGGACGTCATTAAGGAGGCGGCCATGGCCAAGCTCTTCGCAGCCCGCGTCGCTGAGGAGGTCGCGAGCATGGCCGTCCAGGTCCACGGGAGCTATGGCTACTCGAAGGAGTTCAAGGTGGAGCGGCTGTACAGGGACGCCAAGAGCATAGGGGTCACTGAGGGGTCCTCGGAGATTCAGAGGATAATCATCGCCTCGTCGCTCCTAAGGTGAGGCGGGCGGCTACTTCTGGCAGCCCTCGCAGACGAAGGTCTTCCTATTTATCGGCCTCTGCATGTAGAACTTAATTGGGCGGGAGCAGACCTTGCAGGGCCTGCCGGACCTATTGTAGACGAACAGTAGCTCCCCAATGCCCCTCCCCTGGAGCTTTAGCCTGAGGAACTCCCTGCTCAGTAGCTCAGCGGCCTCGACAATCCTGCCGGCCTCCTCGAGCGAGAGGTCGTCCACCGGCCTCTCTGGGCTCACCCCAGCCCTAAAGAGCGCCTCGTTCCTCAAGATGTTCCCTATGCCGGCTATGACCGACTGCTCTAGCAGGACGGCGCCCACCTTCTCCCCTCGGCGTCTTAGTATGTTCTCAATCGCCCTCTCCCTGCTCCACCCTTCGCTCAGTGGGTCTGGGCCCAGCTCACGCGCCAGCCTCTCCATGAGCCTTGGGGCCTCGTCGACCTCGACTATGGGCGCGTCGTAGGCCACGAGCCTCTTGCGGTCTCCGGCTATCATTAGCCTCACCCTCTCCTTCGGCTTGAGCAGGGGCTCACTGAGGCTGTATATGTGGATGGACCCGAACATCATTAAGTGGACCCTGATCGCTACGCCCTCGAGGAAGAGGAGGATGTTCTTGCCGAGGGAGTCGGACTTAACGAACCTCCTCCCAACTACCTCCTTAATTGGGAGGTACACCCTCCTAGACCTCGCAAAGAAGTCCCTCACGACCTCCCCCTCTAGCTGGCTGCGGATCCTAATGGCGTAGGCCTTGGCCGTGGGCCCCTCGACCACGCGCCCCACCCCTCACCCAGGGAGCTAGGGCCCTTACAGAGGGCGGCCATTAAGCAGGGGGCCCTAGCCCCTCGCCAGCCTCGCCCCGCGCGCCTCCGCCTGGCTGACCAGCCACTTAACTACCTCCTCCACCTCCTCCCTAGCCACCTCAGCGCTAGCCGCCCACTTAGCTACGTGGACCCTAATGACGGACCTGCCCCCCTCCAGCCTCGGGTGGGTCTTTACGTAGGTCTGGGGGTGCTCGCGGAGGGCCTCCTCAATTAAGGGCGCTAGGTCGGCCTCGTAGACCCCCTCAAGCGCCACCTCCTCCTCGTAGTAGGCCCCCCTCGCCCTCTCCCTTATCACTGGCTCCACGTGGAGCTCAAACATAGCCCTCATCTCCCCCGGGACGCCCGGGAGCGCCACTATCAGCGTCTGGCCCAGGCGAGCCAGGGCCCCTGGGGCTGCGCCGACTGGGTTGCTCAGCGGCCTCGCCCCCTGGGGCAGGTAGGCCATCTTCCTAACGTGAGGCTCCTCGGCCCTCCTCCCCACCTTCCCCCTGAGCATCTCTAGGGCCTCCTGATTGAGCTCGAGCCCCACCCCGAGGGCCCTGGCGACCCCCTCCATGGTCCTGTCGTCGGGCGTCGTCCCCAGCCCCCCGGTCGTAATCACTACGTCGGCTCGGCGAGAGCACGCCTCCCTAATTGAGGAGGCCACCTCATCCACCTCGTCCCCCACCACCAGTATCCTCCTGACCACTCCGCCCAGCCTAGTTATCCGGTCGGCTAGCCAGGAGGCGTTCGTGTTCACGGTCCTGCCCATGAGTAGCTCGTTGCCTATGGAGATTATCTCGACTGTAGCCCCTCCCATCTTAGAGGGCCACCTCAGCCAGGTCCTCGGGCCTAATGAACTTAGCCTCGTCCACCTCCAGCGCCCTATCTATGGCCTTGAGCACCTCCTCCTTCTCCTCGGGCATCTTGTACCCCTCGTGGCTTAGGCTAAATACGTGCACGAGCCCCCCCTTCGCCCTGTAGGAGGGGTTGCAGAAGTGGTCGAAGCAGAGCCTGCTATCCACGTCCAGGAGCTCCACGAGGAGCCTTATCTCCTTGAGGTAGCCGTGGGGGCTGAGTAGCCTGAACTCCCCCCTAACGTACTCCTCGTAGAGCGGCGTCCCCTTGCGGGGGACCAGGCTCCTGACCCTGATGTAGTGAGGATTTATCCTATTTAGCGCCTTGGCCGTGTTTATTGCGTGCTCCCTCCACCGGTCCACCCCTCCCAGCCCCGGCATTACGTACTCCGAGAGCTCGAAGCCCGCCTCGAGCGCCCTCAGCCCAGCCTCCACGTGCTCCTCCGCCGTCGCCCCCTTGTTGACCCTCCTCAGCACCTCGTCATCCCCGCTCTCTAGGCCAACGTGGAGCCTCGTCAGCCCGGCTGAGCGCACCTCCTTGAGCTCCTCTAAGCTCTTTCTGTAGATGGTCTTAGACCTAGCGTAGGACGTGACCCTCTCGACCGTTGGGAGCTTGGACCTCAAGTACTTCAGGGCCTCCACGAGCCTGTCCGTCCTCATTATCAGACTGTCGGCGTCCTGTATGAACACGGTCCTGCAGCCGGCCAGGGCCCAGTCTAGGACCATCTTGAGCCAGGGGTTGAAGGCGAGGGAGGGGTCGAGGCTGAAGAGCCTTAGCACGAACGCCTCAGTCACCTCCCCCTTAAAGCCCAGCTCGCGCGAGAGGTAGCCCAACTCCATTATGGCCAGCTCCACCGAGTCTACGTCTGCCTTAATTTCGTCGAGGAGCCTGACCTGGAAGGGGCGGCGCTCGTAGGGCAGGCCGTAGCAGAAGGTACACTTAGACCACGGGCAGTTCCTAGTGAAGCGGAGCAGGAGCGAGCAGGCCCCTCCCTCGCTCGGGGGCCTTATCGGCCCCACCTCAAACCTTATGGTCTTGAGGAGCTCGAGGGAGCTACTTAAGCCCCCGATCATCAGGGCCTAGACCCTGGGGCCCCCCTTAAGCCTTCCCCTCAGCACCTCCAGCACCTCCTCGTCGCTCAAGTCCCTCCACTCTACGTAGGCGTCGGCCACTGCGTAGAGCGGCCCCCCTCTAACGTTAAGGGCCACTAGGAGGTCTACGCGGGGGAGGATGAGGTCGACGGCCGAAGTTGAGGCGGTCGGCACGGCCACCACTAGCCTAGCGGCCCCGGCCGCCCTAGCCGCCTCGACGGCCGCCAACATCGTGTAGCCAGTCGCTAGGCCGTCGTCTATCAGCACGACCTCCCTCCCACTGAGCTCGAGCCTCCCCCTCCCCTCCCTCAGCCTCGCGAGCCTCCTCTCGACGCTCCTCGCGGCCTCCTCCAACTTGGCCCTCACCACCTCCTCCCTCAGCCCCGCAGCCTCCACGGCCTCCCTATTGATTAGCACCCTCCCGTCCCACGCCACCGCCCCGAAGCCGGCCTCCGTGGTCCAGGGGTAGAGGGCTTTGCGCACTACGGCCAAGTCCAGCTCTAGGCCGAGCCTCTCGGCCACCTCCGCCGCCACCGGCACGCCGCCCGCTGGGATCGCTAGCACCAACGCCCCAGGCCCTACGAGCCCCCTGAGCCTCTCCGCCAGCCTGGCCCCCGCGTCCCTCCTGTCCCTAAATACCCACACCCTGCCCCTGAGCGAGGGGTCCTCTATTAGGAGGCCCATGGCCGCGCCCCTAGGCCGCCCCCGGCCCCACTACGACCTCCTCCAGGCCCTCGAGCTCCCTGAGGACCAGCCCATCGACGTCCAGCCCCTCCTCCGCCCCCCTCACCTCCTCCATCGAGACCCTCGTCCTAGGCCTCCTCGGGGCGGCTGAGCAGCCCGGCTCCGGCTTGGCTGAGATCTCGTAAGTCCCAATGCGCCTAGCTAGGCGCTCCACCTCCGCCTTGTCCATCCCCGCGAGCGGCCTAATGATTGGCACCCCCGCAGCCGCCGCACTTACTACAAGTAAGTTGCTGAGAGTTTGGCTGGCCTGCTCCGCTATTATCTCGCCCGTCACCACCGCCTTGGCCCCCTTGGCCTCGGCCAGCCTACAGGCAGTCCTTAACATGATGCGCTTGCATAGGACGCACGTCAGCCCCTCGGGCGCGGCCTCCTTAATCCTGCTTAAGGCCTCCCCGTGCTTAGCTACGTAGACCCTCACCCTCCTGCTCGGCATCCAGTCAGCCAGGGCGCGGGCGAGCTCCATTACCTTGTCGAGGGACTCCCGGCCTGTGAAGGGGCGGCTGTCGAAGTGTAGGACTAGCGGCACGCAGCCCCTGCGCATGGCCATCCAGGCCGCCACCGGCGAGTCCAGGCCGCCGCTAACTAGGCAGACCACCTTGCCCTGGCACCCTGCCGGCAGGCCGCCGGGCCCCTCAACCTCGCCTGCGTATATGTAAGCGTCGCCCCCCCTGACCTCAATCCCTATGGTCACGTCCGGCCTCTCCAGGTCCACCCTCACCCCCCGGCCCCTCAGCGCCTTGGCCACAGCAGAGCCCACCTCCTTGACTACGTCTGGGCTCTTGTATGGGTGCTCCCCCACCCTCCTACACTTGACGGCGAACCTCGCCCCAGGGCCGAGCGCGAGCCCAGCCACCTTAACCGCGGCCTCAATTAGCTCCCCCAATGCTGAGGAGGACCTCACGGCGGGCGAGACGGACGAGATCCCGAAGACCCTCGAGGCCTCTCTGAGCGCGGCCGCCATATCGCCCACCGGCACGTAGGCTCGGCCAAATACGTAGTGCACCTCCCCAGGCTCGGCGCCAGCCTCCTTCAGCCTCTTCAGGAGGGCCTTGAGGATCCACCTCTCGTACCTAACCCTCACCCTACCGCTCTTCACCCCGACCTCTCCACTGAACCTAATGAGCAGGAACCCCTGCCCCAGCCCCTCCACCCACGCCAGGCCCTGAGCGCCGCAGCCCAAGCTCCTAACGACCCATGCGGATGCTCAGCGTACTGTGTCCCATGTGGGCTACTTAAGCTTAGCCACGGCCTCGGCCACAGCCCCCCTGAGCGCGCCCGGCTCCCAGGCCTCGCCCAGGGCCCTCCTCATCATCCTACAGAATGCGCATCGCCCGGCTGAGGAGGGGAGGCCGCAGAGGTCGCACCTCCCCAGCCTGGGCTCGGCCCCGCCGACGGGCGGCCGCTTAGCCAGCCTCCTAATGAAGGACGCCTTAAAGCCTGGGCTGTCGGCCTCTACGCTCATCAGGAAGCGCTTGGCCTTGAGCTCTATCCCCCTCCTGTTGAAGTGGGGGCACTCCTCGTGGCTGAATGGCAGCGGCTTTGAGAGGGCGTACACTAGGGCCTCCCTCTCCTCCACCTCCATCAGCGGCCTCAGCCTACCGACGAAGCCCTCGAAGCCCTCTGTGTGCCTCAGCAGCTTGCTCGCGTAGTCGCCCTCCTGAGTCAAGTGGGCCTTGAGCGCGTAGGCAGCTATGTCGTCTAGGTTGTGGCCGGTGGCCAGCCTGTGCGCGCCAGCCTCCAGAGCCGCGAGGTTCAGGAGGTAGCGCTTGACGACGCCGCAGGCGGAGCAGGTCGGCCTGCCGACCCTCTCGGCCACCTCGACCACGCCCGCGCCCAGGACGCCCTCGAGGTCGATCAGCGCTATGGGCGCGCCAATAGACTCCGCCAGCTCAACGGCGGCCCTCCGACACGCCTCAGAGTAGCTGCCTATGTTTAAGTCCACGTGGACTAGCCCCAGCCTAAAGCCCGCCTCCCCGCTCAGCTCCTTAAGCAGACTGGCGGCGGCCGCGCTATCCTTCCCCCCGGACACGGCCACTAGGAGGAGGCCACCCCTCGGGGGGAGGTGGCCCTCGACCACCCTCCTAACTTTCTCAACGAGGTACTGCTCCAGGTGGGCTGGGCAGAGCGCTCGGCGCAGGTGCCTTATGTAGATGGCGGCGTCGAGGCTACAGGAGCTGCACCTCAACTTGCCCCTCCTGAGATGACCTCGTAGACCACTAGCTCGTCCCCCTCCGCCAGCCCGTCGACCTCGGTCAGCACCTTGCCCCGCCTAACGACGACCGCCTCCCCCCTCTCGTAGCCCATGGCCCTGAGCAAGTCAGCTACCCTAGCCCCCCTCACCTCTACCTCACTCCTAAGCCCCCCGGGCCTAACCTCCACGGCAACCCTCACTTTGGACGCCCGAGCCACCGGGCAGGCCCTGGCGCTACTGGCGCTCGGCGGCTTAAGCCTTGCTGAAGGCGCGCCCGAATCCCTTTTTAGCGGACGCTGACGAGTTGTCAACGGTAGTGGATGGCGCCCAGGGCGCCGGCGCAGGTCCTGGCGGTCGTGACCGCCTCCCACTTCATGCAGCACCTCTTCATGGGCACCTCGGTCCTCTTCCCCCTAATAGTTGGAGAGCTGGGGCTGACGTACACTGAGTTTGGCTTAGCCATGTCTGCCTTCGCGCTCGTCAGCGGCCTGATGCAGGCCCTCTTCGGCGCGGCGAGCAGGAGGGTAGCGAGGCGCGTCCTCCTAGGGCTGGGCAACTTCCTTCTGGCCCTCGGCACGCTGCTCACGGGCCTGTCGCGAAGCCTCCTAGACTTCCTAGCCGCCAGGCTGATCTCTGGCATTGGGTCTGCCTCCTACCATCCCGTGGGGACGGCGATAGTTAGCGAGCACTCAAGCGAGAGGTCCCTCGGCAGGGCCATAGGCCTCTACTACGGCCTGGCCTACGTGGGCAACGTCATCGGCCCGGCCCTGGCCACTGCACTGGCGCTCGCGCTGGGCTGGAGGGGCGCGCTGCTCTCCCTCTCCCTCCCCATCTTCGCCCTCTCCCCACTCGCGCTCTGGCGCCTAAGCGGAGCGGGGGCCGCAGCGCCCGCCGCTGGGAGGGGCCTGTGGAGCAGCGTGGCGGGCCTCTTGAGGACTAAGGGCGTCCTGGCCATACTGGCGGCTCAAGTGGCCCTCTCAGGAGGGGCCGAGATAGGGATCCTGACTACGTACGTGCCAGTGTTCTTAGGTAACTTCCTTAGGATGGACGTCCAGGAGAGGGGCCTGGCTTACGCGGCGGCCCTCCTAGGCGGGGCCCTCGGGCCCATAGCGATAGGGAGCTACGCCCAGCGGCTGGGGTACGTTAGGTCCGCCGCCATAGCGATGTCGATAGCGTCCGCGCTCACGCTCCTGCTAATACCATACGGGCCCGGGGCCTGCGTAGCGTTAGTGACGGCCCACCTATTCGCGCTCATGTTCGTGAGCTTCTCGCTATCGACGCTCCTGCAGGCGCAGTTGGTCAGGCTTACGAGCGGCTACGACAGGGACTTAGTCGTGGGCCTCTTCTTCACCGTGCTCTTCTCCTCTAGCTCGCTCTGGATGGGGCTCGTGGGCTACATCATAGACCTGTACTCCTCCTTCAGGCCGGCCCTCGCCCTCATGGGCTGCCTCACGCTACTGGCGCCCGCCCTGCTCTTGGCCATGGGGGGGACTCGTAGTGGCCCGCTTGGGCTGGGCGCAGATCGCAGGCCTTAAGCGACCTTCTCGAACTCCGTCTTCGGCGCTCCGCAAACTGGGCAGACCCAGCCCAGCGGCAGCTTCTCGAAGGGCGTCCCGGGCGGCACCCCTTGGGCCGGGTCCCCCACCTCCGGGTCGTAGACGTAGCCGCAGAGCCTACACACCCACCTCTCCAAGGACGTCCCCCCTGCGGCCTGCAGCGCCCTACCTACTCCTTTCTATTTTTCGCTCGCGCACGGCGACGGTGGGACCGCGCCTGAGAGAGGCTTTTTAACTGAACTGAAGCTAGGTTATGCTGGCGGAGGGAGCGGCTTGGCCTCTAAGGCCCTCCTAGACCTGCTGAATGAGGCCATAGCGCGCGAGCTTCAAGTATCCATCCAGTATATGTGGCAGCACGTCCAGTGGCGCGGCGTCAGGGGCTTCTCGGTCAAGGAGGAGCTGAGGAGGATAGCCATAACTGAGATGAAGCACGCGGAGGCCATAGCTGAGAGGCTCTTCTACCTAGGCGGCACCCCTACGACCAAGCCTACAGAAATATTCGTTGGTAGGGACTTGAAGGAAATGGTTGAGCGTGATGTAATGGACGAGGAGGCCGCGATAAAGCTCTACAAGGAAATAATTGAGAGGGCGCGTAGGGAGGGCGACGTGACGACGGCCGTCCTGCTCGAGGGCATACTTAAGGACGAGGAGGAGCACCACGACTTCTTCAAGTCCCTACTAGAGGAGTCCTGAGGGGCCCCGCCCCCTTTTTCTCTGGCGCGGGCGGCGTACGCTTATTAGGGCCCCCTCCCCTCACCTCGCGTGTCTGCTAGGGCGGTCGAGGCCCTCTTCGAGGCCCTCTTCTCCCTCGTGGACCTCAGGGCCCTCTTCAGGGAGGCGAAGCCGCTCTACGCCCTCAGCGAGCGGCAGAGGCTCAGGGCCAAGGAGCTGCTGAAGAGGGTTGAGCGCTGCCTACGCCTCCTGGAGGGCTTCGTGGACAGCCCTCAGCCGAGCCCAGAGGCGCCGCGCGTGAAGATAGCCGATGGGCTGGAGGCTAGGGTGAGGGAGGAGTTCTACATAAACGTCGACCCCATCCAGCCCGGCGGGAGGCTGACGGCAGAGGCCATGAAGGCCCTGATAGCCTACTGCGACGGCTACTCGACCTGCGACTACTGCTTCAGCCCGTTTAGGCTGGACGCCATTAAGCGCCCTCCCCTCGCCGAGTTTCACGCTGAGCTCGCCGAGTTCGTGGGGATGGACGAGGTGAGGCTCATGCCCGGCGCTAGGAGGGCCTTCCAGGCGGTGGCCCATACAGTGTTGAGGCCCGGCGACGTGGCCCTAGTGTCCTCCCTAGCCCACTACACCGAGGTGCTGGCCATCGAGGAGGCCGGGGGGAGGGTGATGGAGGTCCCAGTCGGGGAGGACAACGTATTGAGGGGGGAGGCCGTGGCGGCCAAGATAGAGGAGGTCAAGAGGTCCACCGGCAGGCTCCCGAAGCTGATCATAGTCGACCACTTCGACTACGTGTACGGCAACGAGCACGACGTCAGGGGGGTGGCCAAGGTGGCCCACGAGTATGGGATCCCGGTCCTCTGCAACGCGGCCTACTCACTGGGCGTGGCCCCAGTGAGCGGCAGGGAGATGGGCGTGGACTTCCTAGCTGGCTCTGGCCACAAGAGCTTCGCCTCCCCGGCCCCCTCAGGCATACTGGCCGCGACTGGCGAGTGGGCCAGGGAGGTGTTTAGGAGGTCGAAGGAGGTCTGCGACGTCACTGGCAGGAGCTTTAGGGAGAAGGAGGTGGAGCTCCTGGGCTGCACGCTCATGGGGGCCAACGCCGTGGCCATGATGGCCAGCTTCCCCATCGTTAAGGAGAGGGTCAGGAGGTGGGGCGAGGAGCTCGAGAAGGCCAACTACTTCGTCTCCGAGTTCGTGAAGATTAGGGGCTCTAGGGTGCTCAGCCAGCTGCCCAGGAGGCACACTCTGACCTACGTAGACACCAGTGAGAGCTTCGACCGCATTGCGAGGACTCACAGGCGCAGGGGCTACTTCCTGTCTGAGGAGCTCGAGGAGAGGAGGGTGGTCGGCATAATGAGGGGGGCGACGAAGAGGTGGAAGCTCAATACTTACGGCCTAACTTGGGAGCAGGTCAAGTACTTGGCCTGGGCCTTTAGGGACATAGCCGAGTCCTACGGGCTCGAGGTGGCCGACTAACTGCTAACTGAGCCCCGACGCCAAGGAGCGTAGGGCCTATAGGGCGGCGTGGCCACAGCTCAGGGCAGCTGCGCCGTGGGCCCCTGGCCTAGGTGTTTCAGCTTGAGGGCGCTGACGATAGGTCGTAGGCTAACGATGAAGGGGGAGCTAGCGGACCTAGTCGTCAGGGGCCTGAAGAGCACCACGATAAGGCTGGGGAGGCTGAGGCTGAGCCACAGAGTGCTGACCCTCCACGGCGGCGGCAGGGACGTGGCTAAGGTGGAGGTGACTGGCGTAAAGTACAAGAAGGTGCGCGACCTGACGGACGAGGACGCCAGGCGCGACGGCTTCGAGAGCCTCGAGGCCCTCCTCGAGGCCCTCAAGAGGATGTACAAGGGGCTGGACCCGGACGATACGGTCACGATACTGGAGCTCAAAGTACTGAAGGTCCTCGAGCCCAAGCCGAGGATCTCTGCAGTGAAGATAGCCGAGGAGGCCCTTAGGGCCTGCGCCGACCTCACGAGCGAGGAGAGGAGGGTGCTGACCGAGGTGATCAAGAGGGGGAGCATAAGGAAGGCAGCGGCCGCCCTCTACGGAGACGTGAGCCGCAGGTGGCTAGTTAGGAGGGTTCTCAGGAGGGCGCTGAGGGGCCTGGCCCTCAAGGAGCTCCTGAGGGGGGAGGGGGGTGAAGGCTAGGGCCCGCGTCTACATAAGCGGCCGCGTCCAGGGGGTCTTCTTCAGGGCTTGGACTAGGGACGAGGCGATTAAGCGCGGGCTGAGCGGCTGGGTACGCAACTTGGCCGACGGGAGGGTGGAGGCGCTCTTCGAGGGGGAGAGGGAGGCCGTTGAGGACATGGTCAGGGCCTGCTGGACCGGCCCCCCTGGGGCTAGGGTCAGCAACGTGGAGGTCGTCTGGGAGGAGTACAGGGGGGACCTCCAGGGCTTTAGGATCGTCTACGGCCGCTGGTGAGCCTGAGGCAGCTCGGTAGCGCTAGCAGGAAGTCCACTGCGTCCTCCAAGCTCCCAGCCACTAGGTCGGCCGCGTAGGCGGCCTCGGCGTCCGGCTCTACGGCTATCGCCACGTCCGCCTCGGCGAACATCTCTAGGTCGCTCCTGCCATCGCCCACCGCCACGACGGCCTCGGCCCCCAGCTCCTCACGCAGCCTCCTCAGGGCCTCCCCCTTCCCCCCGTAGGCCACCCTCACTACGACGCCCCCCGTGAGCGCGCCACCCTCCACCTCCACCTCGTTAGCGAGGTAGCCGTCGAAGCCCAGCTCCTCAACCGCCCTCCTGGCCAGGAGGGACAGGCCCGTCGTCAGCGCGTAGAGTGAGTAGCCCCTGCGCTTGAGCTCAGCCACCCTGTGGGCGCCGCCCCTCCATGGGATGCCCCTGGCCAGCTCGGCCAGCCTCTCGAGGGGGAGCCCCCTCCACAGGGCCACGTCGAGCTCGGCCCACTCCTCGTAGCTAATCTCTCGGTTGAAGAAGCGCTGGGCGTTTAGCGAGGCCTGGCCCCAAGTGCCCAGGGCCTCGTGGTAGTACCTCCAGGAGTCTTTGACCGCAGTCAAGGTGCCGTCCACGTCGAAGGCCGCCAGCAGCACAGGCTGGCCCACTGCGCCGGGTTTAAATGCCGGTCGCCTAGTTATCTAGGAACCTCAATGCAGCCGACTGGATGGGCAGGGCGCGACCTCCTGGCCTCTAGGGTGCTCGAGAGGCTGGCCCTCAGGGTGCCCGGGCTCAGGTGGCACGAGCCCGAGGGCAGGATACTGGCAAACGTCGCCACCGACGACCTTAGGAGCTACATTAAGCTCAGGCCCCCGGCCAGGGGGGTGAGCTACGAGGACTACATCGACTTCTGGGCTGAGAGGTGGCTCGACAAGTGGAGGGAGAGGGTCAAGCTAGTGTTTGGGGGCCAGGACGCGGAGGTCTTCGCTAAGTATAGGAAGCTAGTCGAGGAGACGGCGCCGCTCTGGAGCCACCTCCCCAACCCCTCGGAGGCCCTCGAGCTAATAATTGACGCCCTAATAGACGCGGGGGAGCTCTGCTTCCTAAGACTCTTGGCAGAGTCGACCCTCAGGAGCGAGCTCCTGAGGGTCAAGCAGTCCTCCAAGTCGATCGACGAAGCCCTGGCCCGCGTCAGGGAGGGGGCCCTCTCAGTAGTCAAGTCGGCGGTCGCCAGGGCCAGGGGGTACAAGTACGTAAGGGGCCACTTAGTCTGGCTCAGGGTTAGCGAGGACGTCTGGAGGACGTCCTATGGGAAGATAGTGGAGGCCCCCGTTGAGGACGAGGAGGCCTACGGGGCAGTGAGCCTTTGAAGGGGCGCCCTGCGCAGAGGCTGCCGAAGATAGACCTGCACGTCCACTCTAAGTTCTCAGACGGGAGCTCCACGCTCCACGAGATAGTCTCGATAGCGAGGGCCAGGGGCCTCGCCTCCTTGGGCGTGTCTGACCACTACTCGAGCGCCCCGGCGCTCAGGGGTAGGATGGGGAGGGGTCGGCTGAAGGAGTACTTGAGCCAGGCGTCCTCCCTGGGCCTACTGAGGGGGGTGGAGGTAGACGTGTACGAGGATGGGGAGGTCAGCATGGACCCCCCCGAGAGGGGGCTGTTTGACTACGTCATTGGGGGCGTCCATAGGCTCGAGGGCGTCGACTTCTGGGGTGACCCCTCCCCCATCCCCAGCCCGAGGGAGTTCGTGGAGCGCCTCAGGGAGGCGGTAGTCGCGGCCATCGAGCGCAGGAGCGTTGACGTGATCGCCCACCTGACTTGGCTCCCTGAGGACCTGAGGAGCGCCGAGGGCCGCCTCATTACTGACGACTGGATAGACAGCGTGGTGGGGGCGGCGGCCTCGGCCGGAGTCGCCATTGAGGTGAACGGGATGTGGGAGGTCCCCGACGAGAGGGTGGTCAGGAGGTGCCTGAGGGAGGGGGTCAAGCTCTCCATGGGGAGCGACGCGCATAGGGCGAGCGACGTGGGGAACCTGGACTACCCCCTAAGGCTCTTGGGCGAGCTTGGAGCGAGCGCCGAGGACCTCTTCATCCCCAAGTGCCTAGAGCGGCCGCTCGGCTGAGCTAAGCGCCCCCCTCCGCCGACAGCGGGAACCTAAGTATGGCCGCCACCCCTCCGAGCGCCCTCAGCCTGTTGTGCGTCTCGTGGAGCGAGCTGAATACCTTCACGTAGGCCCCCCTGCCCTCGGCCGCCCTCACGACCTCCTCGACCCTCCTCCTGACCTCCTCGCTCGCGCTCCTAAGCAGGTCGCTGCTAACCATGAGCTTCTCCACGGCCCCCGCCCTAGCCGCGGCCTCCACGTCGCTGAGGGTGTAGGCCACGAGCCTCGGGCGCTTGGCCAAGGCCTCCATCAGCTCCTCCATCAGCTCCTCCTCAACGACTATTTCGTGGTCCCTCAGGACCCTCGCGAGCGCCCTCCTCCTCAGCGCCTCATAGACCCCGGCGACCCCCCCTTGGGCGGCGGACTCTAAGTAGACCCTCAGCTCCCCCCTCCCCCTGGCCTTGACCTCATTAGCCACTAGCTCCTTCACGAACCCCGGCCCCGCCACTACGACTGCGTCAGCCCCATGCTTAGAGGCGGCGCTGACCACGAGCTCCCCGAGCTCCCTAGCCTTCAGCTCAAGCTCCCTCTGCCTAGCCTCCGCATCCATCTTCCCCGGCAGGTTGAGGGCGGCCTCGGCTAGGATCTCCACCCCGTAGCCCCTGACCAAGGCCACGGCGGCCTCGTCGTAGTCTACGCCCACCACCAGCGCCCTGACCGCCAGCCTCTCGCACGCCTCCCTCAGCCTCTCCAGCGCCTGCGGCGGCCAGCCGCGCTCGCGGTATATTACTACCTCGTCGTGTAGGTCGATCGCTAGCGTGTGCCTCTGTCCCTCCAGGTCCAGCTCCCTAGGCCCCTCGACTATGAAGCCGTGCACCCTCAGCTTAGTCGTAAAGGGCTGGAACTCTAGGTGCTCAACGCGCAGCGCCACCCTCATTGCCCTCCTTCGGCTCCCCGAGCCCGTCTTTAGCTCCCTAGTGGTCCACGCCCTCACTACGTCCCCCCTCTCCAGAGTGTTGTATAGCACCCAGAGGTCGTCCTCGCCCTCCACCACTACCTCTATGGCCCTCGCCCTCTCGTCCAACACTCTAACCCTCGACCTAGGCCACCTCCAAGCTGGGCGCGGTCGCGAGGCGCTGCGCCATTTACAAGCGGCTCAGCCTCGCGCCTCTTTAACCTTAGCGACGTTGGGCGCTAGCACGGCCGCGCGCTTGAGCCGCCGTCACTCCCGCGGCCTCCCGCGGAGCGCGCCGAAGGGAGCGACGTAGGCCTTGAGCTGGCCCACGGCGCTCTTGAGGAGGGACCTGAAGCCCTCGTCTATGGCCCACAGCACTGCAAAGTAGACTATGGAGCCTAGGAGGACTACGGGCATGGTGGACGCGAGCGCTGGAGCGACCTCTTTAGGTAGGCTGGCCGGGCGGGCCAGGTAGACGACCGCAGCCATGACTGCCGACGACACTAGGTACCTTAATAACTGCGCCCTGGGCGCTGAGAAGCCCACCCTCCTCGAGGCCACCCTCCACTTGTACGCCACCACTACTAGGGACACCGAGAGGCTCACCGCAGCCCAAGTCATGGCGGCGCTCAGCGCATCCCCCGGCCTCAGGACGGCGAAGGAGGCGCACAGGAGCGCGAGGTAGGCCGCGGAGGAGGCTAGGTTGACGCTCGGGACTAGGAAGAGCCCGCTCCCGACCACCTCGCGCCACCCCACCTCGCTCCTGTAGTCCACCCTCTCCCCGCCGACTATGGCGGCCTCAGCTATCGAGTTGATGATCGACGCCACCGAGCCCAGGGCAATTATCGGGAGCAGGTGGGCCGCCGCCGCGTACTCCGGCCTTAGGATGTTGAGTAAGTGGTCGCCCAGCACCACCGCCCCCACTGAGACCGGCACGGCGAGCATCATGGTGAGGGAGACGGCGTCCTCCACGTCCCTCTTAGACGGGCTCTGTAGCATCCTCGGGTATAGGGCCGCCGCTAGGCTCCCCGACATGGCTATGGCGCTGCCGACCAGGCCCAGGGCCGTCAGGTAGCCCAGCGGGCTCGTGGACTGGGTGAACAGGATCACCACTATGTTGTCGAGCGAGCCGAGCTGGGACGGGATGAGGCCGTAGAGCGGCACCCAGGCTAGCGAGAGCACCCTCCTCGCTAGCTTCAGGTCGACGTGCCCCCAGTCCAAGCCGCGCAGCAGGACGGCTATTGAGAGCGCCCTAGCGGCGAGGCTTAGCACCGTCGCCAGCAGGGCGCCGACCAAGCTAAGCCTCAGGCCCACCACGAACATGAGGCCCAGCGGGAGCTTAACTAAGTCCTGGACTATGATTACGTAGTAGTTTAAGTGCGGGGCCCGGGCAGCCGCCACGGACTCGAAGGCTGAGTAGACGTAGATCGCCGGCAGCTCGAGGGCCGCCACGAGGAAGGCGGCCTCGTAGCGCCCCACGAGTCCCGAGAAGCCCCCCGCCGCCGACAGGAAGAGGAGGGTCGCCGCTATTGCGGTGGAGGACGACATCGTCAGCGCGGTCCTCAGCACGCGGTGCCCCTGTGCCGTGAGCCTAGTGTACCAGAAGCAGAAGACGTGGGTGGGGATCGCGAAGTAGGCTACGAGGACGCCTATGTACCTCCAGACCCCCAGCTCCCCCGGCGTAAGCACCCTAGTTACTAGCGTTGAGAAGAGGAGCCCGATGAGCGCGTTGACTACGGAGGCTGCGTAAGCCACCGCGCCCGTGTAGCGCATCCTCACGCCCATCTCGACATCCTCAGCAGCCGCGGCTGCGCTATAGCGCGTAGTAGCAGGCCCGCCGCCCTCTTAAGCAGAGCTCTTGCCCCCGAGGCTTCGCCAGCCCCCGCCAAACGCTTATCGAGGGCCCGGAGCTAGTGCAGGTCGGTGGGCGCATGGCCGCCGGGGGAGCCCCCGCTCCGCTGAGCCCGGAGGAGGCCTTGAAGAGGGAGATCTGCAGGACGATGGCCAGGCTCTACTTCAGGGGCCTCGTATCTGCCCTGGGTGGGAACGTCAGCGCGCGGCTCCCGGGGGCTAGGGAGTTTTGGATAACTCCGAGCAGGGTCTTCAAGGGGGGGCTCAGGCCCGAGGACTTAGTCAAGGTGGACCTCAACGGCAACGTGGTCGAGGGCCTTAGGAGGCCCTCGGTGGAGACCCCCCTCCACGCAGCTATATATAGGAGGAGGGGCGACGTAAACGCCGTCGTGCATAGCCACAGCCCAGTCACCGTGGCCCTAGCCTCAGCCGGCCTAAAGGTTGAGTTGATGCTAGAGGCTGCCCCCTCGAGGGGCGAGGTCAAGCCCCTCCCCTGGGCCCCTCCAGGGACCACCGAGCTAGCGAGGCTCGTTGAGGAGAGCGTGATGGGCGCCAGGGCGCTCATCCTCGCGAACCACGGCGTCGTGGGCGTCGGCGAGAGCCTAGTTGAGGCGGAGGACGTCGTAGAGTCCTTAGAGGGGGCCTCAGTGGCTCAGCTCATAGCCCTCGTGCTCAAGAGGGCCCCCCTCGAGTAGGCCCCTCCCCCTCCTCGGCGCGCACGTCGGCAGCTCTGAGGTTAGGTCGAGCGGGCGCTGCGCGGCTGGCCCCTCAGCACCTTGTTTCTGTACTCCTCCAAGATCCACGAGCTGGACTGGACCTTGCCCCCTCCGACGCCGTAGACTATCTCAATGCCCAGTCTCTCGCATAGCTCCACCTCCGACCTAGGCATGGTCTCCGGCGTCCTGTCCCCCCCTTTAGCAAATACGTCAGGCCTGAGCTTCTCCAGGGCGCTGCAGGACGTTAGGTCGCACCCCTCGTCGCAGGCGATCGCCTCGTCCACGTACCTCAGGGCCTTGATGATGGCCAGCCTATCCTCCAGCGGCATGAAGCAGTAGCCCTTCTTCTTAATGCAGCACTCGTCCCTGTGCACTAGGACGACTAGCCAGTCCCCGAGCGCCTTGGCCTCCTCGAGGAGCTTGACGTGCCCCCTGTGGGGAGGGTCGAAGAAGCCGGAGGTGAAGACGACCCTCTTCGCGCCCTCCACTGACGGCACGGGCCCGCGCCCTCCCTGCCGCTAAGGCGCCACCCCCATATTTTCTTTGCCGTCGGCCTACGCAGGGCCGCCCAGCTCAAGGTCGCAGTAGTAGAACTTCCTCCCTCCGACGACCCTCTCCACCACTCCGCCCGCCCTCACTCGCACCGGCCTGGCGAAGACCGGCCCGTCGTAGACGAAGGTGTGGTACTCCCCCCTCTCGCCGCAGGGGTCGACTCCCTCGGGGAGGCTCTCGACGAACCCCTCGTCGAGCTCCCGCCCGACGTAGGACCTATCGAGCACTGAGCCGTCGACGCACGTCACCACGGCCCTAAACCCAAGCCTTAGGAACTCTGCGACTACCTCCTCCGGCCTCCTCCCCCACAGGGGGAAGAGGGCCTCAAAGCCCTCGAGCGCGAGCATGGACTCCCTGTACCTCCTGACGTCATCTAGGTAAACGTCCCCGAAGACCACTCCCTCCGCCCCCCTATCCCTGCACCTCCTCAGCGCCGCC